>JAYTDA010000222.1:0-66723 GCA_043736155.1 Paracoccaceae bacterium
CACCATACCCGACAAGAGGTGCGTGCAAGCACGACACCCGACAAGAGGGGCGTGCAAGCACGACACCCTACGTTTCATCCGGGACCGGACGCCAATCGGTCAACCAAGAGGGCCGTTGGTATCAGATCTCGACCAGCACCTTGCCAGCTTCAACCCTGACCGGATAGATCGCCAGATTGATGCAGACCGGTGCCCCCTTGGCTTCGCCGGTGCGATAGTCGAACCGGCCGTTGTGCTTGGGGCATTCCACGATGTAATCCATCACCAGACCACCGGACAGATGCACCTTTTCATGGGTACACAGGCCATCGGTGCAGTAGAACTTGCCGTCCGGGCTTTGATAGATCGCAAAGGTGCGACCGTCATGGTCAAACCGGATCAGGTCTTCTTCGTCGACATCATCGGTGCTGCATGCCTCGATCCACTGTGCCATGATTGTCCTTTGAGCGTTATTCGGCAGCCAACGGATAGCCGTCGATGCCGGGTGTGGGTTGGCCGGGTTCCAGATCACCGTGAAACTCCGGCCGATAGGGTTTTGCGGTGGCTGGCAGCTCTCGCTTGACGAACCAGTCGGGATTGCGGAACTGCTTGAAGATCGCCGGCACGATTTCGCGGTAGGCTGAAATGATGCCGGAATGCGGCTCTGGCAGGTCGTGCTTGATCAGGGCATGCAGCTTTGGCAAGGCATGATAAGGCACCATCGGGAACATGTGATGTTCGACATGGTAGTTCATGTTCCAGTAGATGAACCGGCTGACCGGGTTGAGATAGACGGTGCGGCTGTTCAGGCGGTGGTCCAGCACGTTTTCCGCCAACCCCAGGTGCTGCATGACACCGGTCATCACCATGTGCCAGGCCCCATACAGCCGGGGCAGCCCCACCAGCATCAGGGGCAGGATCGACCCCATTGCCAGCGCCAGCAGCACAACGGCGGCATAGATCGCCAGATGAACCCTGGCCCAGAAAAACACCCTTGGCTGTTCCTGTTCAGGGATGAAGCTTTTGGTGGTGGCGGGCAGGATGCCAACGGCATTGCGCACCAGTTCGGGGAAATAGGCAATGGCATCGGAAATGCCGACATAACCCCCCATCAGTCTGATCAGATCGGCGGGCCGCATCGCGACGATTTCGGGATCATGGCCGACGATGATCGTATGGGTATGATGCCGTGTATGGCTCCAGCGCCAGGTGACCGGGTTGCGCATCACCATGAAGCTGGCGACCTGATAGACGGCGTTGTTCATCCACTGGGTCTTGAATGCGGTGCCATGGCCACATTCGTGCCAGCGGCTGTCGGAAGACGAGCCGTACAGAACGCCGTAAGCCAGAAAGAACGGCACGCACCACCAGGTCGGCCAGAAAAAGACCCCGAGGCCGCCGGTGACGATGAACGCCGCAATCCAGATCAGCGTGTCGCGGATCGCCGGTTGGTCTGACCGCTTCATCAGCTCTTTCATCTGTGGCCGTGACACCTCGGAATGATACCATTCCGCCGAAATCAGCCCGATCTCCTCGGCGCGTTTGGCGTCGCGGCCCAGCAATGCATAGTCGCGATTCGTGCGCATCAAGCCGCCCTCCCCGTGGTTCGCCCCCGCTATGCGGCGGTTTGCCGGAGGGGGCAAGTCCTTCCTGAGGGTGTCTTGCAAAAACTATCAAAAACAATCATTGTGGTTTGGCGCTGGCTGAGGGGAATGCAAATCGATGGCAAAACGGCCCACCATTGCCGATCTGGCCGAGGCTGCCGGTGTCAGCCTCGCCACGGTTGACCGGGTGCTGAACCGCCGCCACCCGGTGAAAGAGGCAACGGCGCTACGGGTGTTTGAAGCGGCACAGGCCATCGGCTACCACGCCACCACGCTGATCCAGACCCGCCTGGCTGCCGAACTGCCGGAAATCACCCTGGGCGTCGTGCTGCAAAAGCCCGATCAGGACTTTTACCGCAATCTCCGCCAGGCGGTGGAGGCTGCGGCGCAGGCCTTTGCCGGGGCGCGGATCAAACTGGTGATCGACTATCTGCATGGCCCCGCACCTGCCGACATTGCCGCGCAGATCACCGCTCTGGGCAACCGGGTCCAGGCTTTGGCGCTGACCTCGATGGACCATCCGCGCATCGCCGATGCCGTGGCGGACCTGCAGGGGCGCGGGGTGCCGGTGTTTGCCCTGCTGTCGGATTTTGCCCAAGGCGTCCGGCACAGCTACATCGGTTCCCATAATCTGCGCGTCGGCCGCACGGCGGCCTGGATGATCGCCCGCCGCTTGCCGCCGGGGGCGGAAATCGGGCTGTTTGTCGGCGGCCACCGCTGGCACGGCCATGCCTTGCGCGAAACCGGCTTTCGCAGCTTTTTCCGCGAGGCGGCGCCCGATGCGCTGGTGCTGGATACCCAGGTCAATCTGGACACTGCCGATCTGACCTATGAGGCGACGCTGTCACTGTTGGCGCGGCGGCCCCGGCTGGCGGGGCTGTATTGCGCCGGTGGCGGCATGGAGGGCACGGTGCAGGCGATCCGTGACGAAGGCAGCGGGCGCGGCATTGCGCTGGTGGTCAATGAGTTGACCGAGATCAGCCGTCTGGCGCTGAGTGACGGCATCGCTGTGCTGGCGATTGCCACCCCGATTGCCGAGCTTGCCGCCCGGGTGATGCAGATGGCGGCAACTGCTGTCACCGGGGCAGAAGTGCCGGGGCAGGTGTTTGTGCCAATGGCGCTGCATTTGCCGGAAAGCCTGTGATCCGCCACCCGGCACAGGCCGCAATCCAGGCTGCAATCATCGAAACTTTGGAATTTAAGGGTTGCAATACGAAATTTTTGGAATATTTGTTCTATTGAAAATCGGACAGACCCGAGTCGGTCTGTCATGGGGGGAAATGTCTTTGGCAAAAGTCTTGCAGGCACGCTTTGCCTTGAACCACATGGCTGCGCCACGGCTGAAGGTGGCAGAGTTTTTTGCCCTGTCGGCACAGCTTGGCTGCACTGAAGTCGAGATTCGGAATGATCTGGCGGGCAATGCCATTCTGGATGGCACCAGCGCCGCCAGCATCCGTGCCGCCGCAGCGCAACACGGGCAAAAGATCATCACCATCAACGCCTTGCAGCGGTTCAACGAATGGAACCCGACCCGCGCCGCCGAAGCGGAGGATCTGGCCCGCTGCTGCGCCGAAACCGGGGCTGCCGCACTGATCCTGGTGCCAAAGAATGATGGCACCGGTTGTGGCGATGATGAACGCAAAGCCAATCTGGCACAGGCGCTGCAAGGGCTGGCACCGATTCTGGAAAGCCATGGCATCCTGGGGTTTGTCGAACCGCTGGGTTTTGCAATCTGCTCGCTGCGCCGCAAATCCGAAGCGGCAGAGGTGATCGGGGCACTGGGGCTGGCGGGGCGGTTCCGCATCACCCACGATACGTTCCACCATCATCTGGCTGGTGAAGCATCGATTTTCCCGGACCTGACCGGGTTGATCCATATCTCTGGCGTCACCGATCCGGCGGTTTCGGTCGCCGACATGCGCGACGTCCACCGGGTGCTGGTGGATGCCGCCGACCGGGTTGAAAACATCGCCCAGATCAGGGATTTGCTGGATGCCGGCGTCACCGCCCCCTGTTCGTTCGAGCCGTTTTCCGCTGCGGTTCACGACAGTGCGACACTGGCCGGCGATCTGTCGGTCTCAATGAATTACATCCGCGCCGCTCTGGGGTGAGATGACAGGTTGCCCCGCCACAAAGCGGGGTTCCGGGGGAAATAAAGGTGACCGGACACCCTTCGTGGAGGAAGCTATGAAAAAGACCCTTATCGCTGCTGGTTTTGCCGCTCTGATGGGCACCAGCGCAATGGCAGATGGCATCGGCGTGTCGATGGCGCTGTTTGACGACAACTTTCTGACCGTTCTGCGCAACGGCATCCAGTCGCAGGCTGACACCGCTGGTCTGAAAGTGCAGATCGAAGACGCGCAAAACGACGTGGCCAAGCAGTTGGACCAGATCAACAACTTCATCGCTTCGGGCGTGTCGGCGATTATCGTCAACCCGGTTGACACCTCGGCGACCCAGGCGATGTCGGATGCCGCTGCCGCCGCCAATGTACCGCTGGTCTATGTGAACCGTCAGCCGATCAACATCGACAGCCTGCCGGACAACCAGGCGTTCGTGGCGTCGAACGAAGTGGACTCCGGCACGCTGGAAACCATTGCGCTGTGCGACAACTGGGCAGCCGAAGGCAAGACCGAAGTCAACGTCTATGTCATGCAGGGCGAACTCAGCAATCAGGCCGCAGTCCAGCGCACCGCCGACATCTATGACGTGATCGAAGCCGGCAAGTGCAAGGTCAAGGTCAACGTGATCGACCAGCAGACCGCCAACTGGTCGCGTGACCAGGCACAGTCGCTGATGACCAACTGGCTGTCCACCGGCACCGCGTTTGATGGCGTCATCGCCAACAACGACGAAATGGCGATTGGCGCCATCCAGGCGATGAAGGCTGCGGGCATCGACATGGCGACGGTTCAGGTCGGCGGTGTAGACGCCACCCAGGACGCTCTGGCTGCGATGCAGGCGGGTGATCTGGACGTGACCGTGTTCCAGAACGCTGCGGCCCAGGGCTCAGGCTCGTTGGACGCTGCGACCAAACTGGCTGCGGGCGAAGCCGTCGAGCAGAAGGTCTGGGTTCCGTTTGAACTGGTGACCCCGGCCAACCTGGCTGACTACACCGCCAAGAACTGATTTCTGCCAGAACCCGGGCCGCCCACCGGGCGGCCCACCGGGGGCGGCGCCTGCGTGCCACCCCCATTTCCCTTGCCCGCGACCTGACCTGCGGACAAGGCTGACCAAAGCACAGATTGCAGCAGGGGGAAGACGTGGCACAGCCGTCGCATGGCCTTGGAGGCCTGAAATACGACCCGACCAAAAAGACCCGCGCCAACGAATGGAACGTTCTTGCGGCGCTGATCCTGATCGTGCTGGTGTTCGAAGTGCTGAACCGCATCAACGGCACCTCTTTCCTGTTCAACATGCGCGACAATGTCGACACCTTGTTCAACCAGCAGCGGCTCGACATCATCGTGCTGCAAGTGGCGATCACCGGCATCATCGCCCTTGGTGCCACCCAGGTCATCATCCTTGGCGGCATTGATCTGTCGCCGGGTTCGGTTGTCGGTGCCACGGCGATGATCTCGATGAGTTTCGCCCAGACCGCGCTGGTCAACGGCAATCCCAATCCCAAGGCGGTGTTCGGCGACTGGGCGATGGACCTGCCGGTGATCGTCCCGATCCTCGTCGGTCTGACCTGCGGGATAATCGCAGGCCTGATCAATGGCTTGCTGATCGCCTATACCCGCATTCCGCCGTTTATCGCCACGCTGGGCATGATGGTGTCGGCCCGCGGTGTTGCGCGCTGGTGGTCGAACGGCCAGCCGGTCTCCTTTCCGAGCGAAAGTTACGGCGAACTGGCCAATGGCGACATTCTGGGCAATCTGACCTTCGGTCTGCTGTCCTGGGATGGCCAGAACCCCGCCGTGGTGTTCGTGGTGCTGGCGGTGCTGTTCCACCTGATCATGAAATACACGCTGTACGGCAAGCGCAGCTATGCCATCGGCTCGAACGAGGCGGCGGCGCGGATGTCGGGCATCAATGTCGATCACCACAAGGTGCTGGTCTATGCCATCGCCGGTCTGCTGTCGGCGGCGGCGGCGGTGCTGCTGACATCAAAGACCCTGACGGCGCAGGCCGGGATGGGGGTGATGTATGAACTGGACGGCATCGCCATGGCGGTGATCGGCGGCATCTCGCTGTCGGGCGGGCGCGGCTCGATCACCGGCACCGTGCTGGGGGCGCTGATCTTTTCGGTGATCATCTCGGGCTTCACCTCGATTCAGCTCGACGCCTATTATCAGGAGATGGTCAAGGGCGCGATCATCGTCGGTGCCGTCGTGCTGGACCAGTGGCGGCAAAAATCGCGGACACGGGGGTAGGGTCATGAGCGGGAACATTCTTGAAACACGGCGGCTGACCAAGCATTACGGCGGCGTCCAGGCGCTGGAAGATGCCAATTTTACCCTGAAACCGGGGGAACATGTGGCGGTGGTCGGCGACAATGGCGCGGGGAAATCGACCTTTGTGCGCCAGATCACCGGCGTTGAACAACGCACCTCGGGCCAGATCTTCTTTGACGGCCACGAAGTCAGCCATGCCGATCCGCTGGAGGCGCGCGAAGCCGGGATTGAAACCGTGTTCCAGACCTTGGCGCTGGCCGATGACCTTGATGTGCCCTCCAACCTCTATCTCGGCCGCGAGCTGTTCAAGTTTCGCCTTGGCCCGTTTTCGTGGCTCGACCGCAAGACCATGCGCGACGGCACCTTGAAGGCGCTGGAACGCACCGCGGTAAAGATCCCCAATATCGATAACCCGATCCGCAACATGTCGGGTGGCCAACGGCAATGCGTCTCCATCGCCCGCACCGCTGCGTTTGCGTCAAAGCTGGTGATCATGGATGAACCAACGGCGGCTTTGGGGGTGCAGGAAACCGCACAGGTCGAAAACATCATCCGTGGCCTGAAAGACCGCGGTGTGCCGCTGATCCTGGTCAGCCACAATCTGCGGCAGGTCTTTGATCTGGTCGACCGTATCGTGGTGTTTCGCCGGGGTCGCATCGTCGCGTCGCTGAACCGGGGGGAAACCGATGGCAATGACATCGTGTCCTACATCACCGGCGTCAAAGCCGGGATCGCCGAGCCCGCAGCCTGACAAACCCGCAGCCTGACAAACCCGCAGCCTGAAATTTCCGCAACCTGACAGACCCGCAGGCTGAAATGCCTGCGCCTTCCAACCTCCGAGGAACCCCATGACCCTTCGTTTTGCCCTGTTGGGCGCTGGCCGCATCGGCAAAGTCCATGCCCGCGCCATTGCCGCCAACCCTGATGCCACGCTGGTGGCGGTTGCCGATGCCTTTGCCGATGCGGCACAGGCGATTGCCAGCCAGTACGGCTGTGAAGTGCGCAGCATCGACGCCATTGCCGCCGCCAACAATGTCGATGCCGTGGTGATCTGCACCCCCACCACCACCCATGCCGACCTGATCGAACAGTTCGCCCGGGCCGGCAAGGCGATCTTTTGCGAAAAGCCGATCGATCTGAATGTGGCGCGGGTGATTGCCTGCCTGAAGGTGGTGGCAGAGACCAAAGCCAAGCTGATGGTCGGTTTCAATCGCCGGTTCGATCCGCATTTTGCCGCCGTCCGCGCTGCGATTGATGCCGGCAAGATCGGCGCTGTCGAACAGGTCACCATCATCTCTCGCGATCCGGGCGCGCCGCCTGCCGCCTATATCAAGCAATCCGGCGGGATTTTCCGCGACATGACCATTCACGATTTCGACATGGCGCGGTTCATGCTGGGCGAAGAGATTGCCACGGTTTCGGCGGTGGCATCGGTTCTGACCGACCCGGAAATCGGCAAACTGGGCGATTATGATGCCGTCAGCCTGATGCTGACCACCGCCACCGGCAAGCAATGCCTGATCTCGAACTCGCGTCGCGCCACCTATGGCTATGACCAGCGGGTTGAAGTGCATGGTGCCAAAGGTGTGGTGTCGGCCGAGAACCAGCGCCCGGTGTCGATTGAACTGGCCAACGCCGATGGCTATACCCGCCCGCCGCTGCATGATTTCTTCATGACCCGCTATACCGAGGCCTATGCCGCTGAAATCGCTGCCTTTGTTGCCGCTGTTACCAAGGGCGGCACACTGTCGCCATCAGGTCAGGACGGGTTGGTGGCGCTGGCGCTGGCCGATGCCGCGATCAAGTCGGTGGCTGAAAGCCGCGCTGTGAAGGTTTCGGAAATCCTGTAGCACCCGGTCGGGAACCCGGCCCGGCACCCGGTACCACGCCGCCCCGGCCCTGAGCCGGGGCGGCGATCTGACAGCCGGAGGGGCGGGCCTGTGCCTGCCCCGCCAGCCCCGGGTCCCCAGCCGGTTTCTCAATGTTAACGGATTGTTGCAACAGCCGCCCGCTGCTGCCAGGGTCGGGCGATCTTCCGCCGGTTGCCCGGGCCCGTTGCCATTGGCCCCTGCCTGCCCCTGTGGTATCCGCCGCGTCACAGGTGAACGGCGCCTTTTGGGGGCCAGAGGCGGATATGCGGTTTTCCATTGTCATCCCGATGAAGAACGAGGCGGCCAGTGCCGCGCGCCTGATTGCCGAGATCGAGGCCGCCTGTGGGCCGATCGGACCCTATGAACTGATTGTTGTCGATGATGGCTCTGCCGACACCACCCGGGCAACTCTGAGCGCAATGGCGGCAACCCGGCCCTGGATGCGGGTTCTGGCGCATGACATCCCGGCAGGCCAATCGGCGGCGGTTCACAGCGGTGTTCGTGCCGCAACCGCAGCCATCGTCTGCACCCTGGACGGCGACGGACAAAACCCGCCGGATCAGTTGCCGCTGATCCTGGCACCTTTGCTGGCCGGTGGTGCCGCCACCGGCCCGGCGCTGGTGGCGGGCCAGCGAAAGGGGCGCAAGGACAGCTGGTCGAAAAAGCTGGCGTCGGTTGCCGCCAACCGCATCCGCTCCACCCTGCTGAAAGACGGCACCCGCGACACCGGTTGTGGCCTCAAGGCCTTTCGTCGCGAGGCGTTTCTGGCGCTGCCCTATTTCAACCACATGCACCGCTATCTGCCGGCGCTGTTTGCCCGCGATGGCGGCACCATTGCGCTGATCGATGTGACGCACCGGGCGCGGGTCGCGGGAAAATCGAACTATTCGAACTTGGGGCGGGCGATTGTCGGCCTATATGACCTGATAGGGGTCGCATGGCTGCTCCGCCGCCGGAAAACCGCGCAGCCCCATGAAGTCGCTGTTGAACGGGGAGTTTTGTAATGTTTGACTATGTGTGGACTGCGCTGAACGTGACCTCGTGGTACGAGTTTTGGTGGGTTGGGATCGGTCTGGCCGGGCAGATGCTGTTTACCGGGCGGTTTCTGGTGCAATGGATCCAGTCGGAACGGCAGCGGAAGTCGGTGATCCCGGTGGCCTTCTGGTATCTGTCACTGGCGGGTGGCACCATTCTGCTCAGCTATGCGATCTATCGTCATGACCCGGTGTTCATTCTGGGCCAGTCGACCGGTGTCATCATCTATGCGCGCAATCTGTGGCTGATCCATGTTGAACACCGCAGCATGGCCTGACCGGCGCTGGCAGTTCGGTGCGGTTGCCGCCGTCCTGGCGATGACCCTTTGGCGCGTGGCATGGCTGGCCGCCAGCAAAGCCGAACTGGGTGTCGATGAAGCCCAATATTGGCAATGGAGCCAGTCACTGGACTGGGGCTATTTCTCCAAACCGCCGATGATTGCCTGGATCATCCGGGCCACCACCGACCTGTTGGGCAGCGACAATACCTTTGCCGTGCGGCTGGGGGCACCGCTGTTGCAAGGGGCCACGGCGCTGCTGGTGATGTGGTTTGGTCACCTGGTCGCCGGGGGCCGCATTGGCCTGATCGCCGGGGCCGCCTATCTGACGATGCCGGTGATGACGATCGGCAGCATGACGATGTCAACCGATACGCCGATGCTGTTCTTTCTGGCGGCGTCGCTGGTGGCGTGGCTGCGGCTGGTGCAGGTGCCAACCGTTGCCCGGGCCGGGATGCTGGGGCTGATGATCGGCGCCGCCATCCTGTCGAAATACGCGATGCTGTTTCTGCTGCCCGGTCTGGTGCTGGCAGCTTTGGTGGTACCGGGCTGGCAACTGCCGCGCCGCGAGGCCGCGGTTGCAGGCATTGTGGCGCTGCTGGCGGTGTTGCCCAATGTCTGGTGGAACCTGAACCACGGCTTTGCCACCCTGAACCATCTGGCTGACAGCGCTGGCTGGACCGGGTTGCAGCTGTATCCCGGTGCGGCGTCCGGCTTTCTGTTGGCGCAGTTCGCGGTGTTTGGCCCGGTGGTCTTTGCGGTGATGCTGTGGCAATCGGCCAGGGTGCTGTTTGGCCGGGGCAATCCGGCGTTGCGCGGCGCTGTGCTGCTGAGTTTGCCGGTGCTGGTGGTGGTCACCGGGCAGGCCCTCTTGTCCCACGCCTATGCCAACTGGGCAGTGGCGGCAGCGGCAGGCGGTGCCTTGCTGGCGGCACTTGCGCTGCAAAAGGCACCGTACCTGCTGATGGCGACACTGGTGTTGCAAGCGGCCCTGGGGCTGGCGTTGCCACCGTTGCCGGCACTGGCGATCGATCTGCGCCTGCCCAATGGCCAACCCCTGTTCATACGCTACCAGGGCCGTGCCGCAGCGGCGGATTTCGCGCTGGACCTGGCACAGGCCAATGGGCTGCAAGCGGTTGTCGCGTCCGAGCGCTCCTTGTTGGCAGACCTGTTCTATCAAGCCCGCGACCGCCGGACACAGGTGTTTTCAACTCCACCCGAAGCGGCGCCGACCAACCATTATGCCCTGACCTACCCGCTTCCTGCCGAATGGCCGGGCGATGTGCTGCTGTATGGCGATGCCACAACGGCAGCGCGGCTGCTGGCCAGCGTTCCGGGGGCACGGGAACTTGGCCGCTTTACCCCGACCGAAGGCTGGGCCAAGGGGCGCAGTCTGGTGGCGCTGCGCATCGCCGCCGCCTATTGGCGCACAAGTACCGCATCCGGCGGCGCCCGGAGCCTGCAAGGCGGCGCTTCACCCGATACAGGCTGAACCCTGCGCCAAAGGCGTTGCCGCTTTCCCACGTTTTGGACTGCAAACCCCTGCTGTTGCACGGATAATTTGACAGGGTCCACAGGATTGCCTGATAACCTGCCGCAATCCCTTTTCGCCGAGGAATTCCGTGACATCTGACACTTCCCCCCCTGAAACCCGGTCAACCGCGAAAACCTGGCTGTTCTGGCTGCTGCTGGTGCTGCCTGCGGTCTATATCGTGGCAACCGGACTGCTGTCGGAGGGGCGGCCGCAGTATCTGCGCAATACCGGGCTGGTGTCCTGCTGGATGCTGATTGTCGCCCTGGCAGTCACACCGCTGTCGATGCTGTTCGGCCCGCTACCCTGGATCCGCTGGTTGCGCAAGGCGCGGCGCAATATCGGCGTCGCCTCGTTTGCCTATGCCTGCCTGCACCTGGCGGTTTTCCTGAAAGATACCAACCCGGGGGCTTTGCTGCGCAGCTTTGTCCGCCCGGAAATCCTGACCGGGTGGCTGGGGTTTGCGGTGATGGCGGCCATGGCTGCCACCTCGACCGACTGGGCAATACGGCGGATGGGCTCCGGCTGGAAACGGCTGCAACAACTCGTTTATGCCGGTGCCCTGCTGGTGCTGTGGCATTGGGTGTTTACCGAGAAACAATACACCGAAGTGGCGATCTATGTTGCGCCTTTGGTGGTTCTGACGCTGTGGCGGCTGATGCGGCGGCGGATCGGTGCTTGACCGGTACCGGCCTGCGGGGCTAACCAAATGCCACCGGGACCGGCCCTGTGCTGTCCCACTCGCGGTTTTGTCGGCGGCTGTCCGGCTGTTTACCCGGTCTGGATGCTGAGCTATGATGATTGAACCATGGACTTGCAGTCTGACAATAGATCGAAGGGATTGACCGTGATGCGTTCCATTTTCACCCTGCTTGCTGCCATAGTGGCGGTGACGCTGCATGCAGGCGCCGCACAGGCCTATATCGGCCCCGGTGTCGCCTCTGGCGCACTGGCTGCTGTAGTTGGTTTGCTGGGGGCGATATTTCTGGCGCTGTTTGCGGTGATCTATTACCCGATCAAGCGCATGATGAAACGGCGCAGGGCGGTTTCCGGTGGCCCAGGCACCGACCCATCCAAGTGATGCGCCCCGGTGCCGACCCTTTGCACCATCAACCGGATTGACCCGGGTATGGCGCGCGGAAAGACCACGAGATGAATTGGGTCGTGCTGATCCTTGCAGCGGTGGTCGCTTGTGAACTGTTCTTGCGGTTGCCGCTGATGCTCACGATCCGAACCGCCACCGGTACCGCTGCCAAGGCACAACGGTTGCTAAGATCCAAACGGATATCCGATCACTGGAAAGAGCGGCTGTTGCCGGTCTATGCGGGCAGGATCGCTGGCAACTCGTTGAAATTCTTTCTGTATCTGTGCATCATTCTGGCTGCGGTGGTGCTGTTTGGTCTGGTGGCACCCGGCGGCATCGCGGCCTGGGTGGCTTTTCTGGCACGCCCCTTGGTCATTCTGGTGCTGTGTCTGCTGTCGATCCCCTACATGGTGCTGCGCAGCCGGATGGCAAAGGCCACGGGCGGCAACGGAGCCGGGGATTATTCGGCGCTGGACAAGCTGCTGCACCGGCTGGCTTTGGGGCCGCTGGCCGAGATGGTGCATGACATTGAACGCGGCCTTTATCTGAAATCCTCGCCAGAGGCGCGGGGCGGGGCCCATGTGTTTGTTACCGGTCTGGCGCGGGCAGGCTCCACCATCCTGATGCGCGAAATTCATGGCACCGGCAAATTCGGCTCGCTGACCTATGCCGACATGCCGTTTGTGCTGGCCCCCAACCTGTGGGCAAAACTGGCACCGGCGAAACCGGGCCTGACCCGCAGTGAAAGGGCGCATGGCGACGGGATTCTGGTCGATGCCACCAGCCCCGAAGCGCTGGACGAGGTTTATTGGCGCACCTTTTGCGGCAGCGACTATATCGGCCCCAAGGGGTTAAGGCCGCACAAGCCGGGGCCAGAGGCGCTGTCGGGCTATCAGGATCTGATCCGCCTGGTGCTGCGCCGCACCGGCAAGACGCGGTATCTTTCCAAGAACAACAACCAGATCCTGCGGCTGCCGCATCTGGCGCGCGCGATGTCCGACTCGCTGTTTTTGGTGCCGATCCGCGCACCCTTGCACCATGCGCAAAGTCTGGCCCACCAGCACAAGCGGTTCCTGACCGCCAATGCCTTTACCCGGCAGTACATGACCTGGCTTGGCCATCACGAATTCGGCGCAACTCACCGCCCCTTCCTGTTCGGTCCCGAACCCCAGGGCGATCCGATGGCGCTGGATTACTGGCTGCGGCTGTGGATCGCGGTTCATGACCATCTGGGTGCCATTGTAGCCGCCACCCCCAACGCCCTGATGATCCCGCATCAGGATCTGTGCGCCGATCCGCGCATCTGGCTGGCACTCTGTCAGCGGATCGGAACGGACCCCGCCCCGCTGGCAGAGGCGCATGTATCCGCCCCCCGCGACATCCTCCCGCATGACCCGGAGCTGGCGGCACAGGCTGACCGGCTGTATCAGTCGCTGCGCAGCGCTGCTTTGAACAGGTTGCTTGGCGAGCAGCCTGTCTGGCGTTGACAGAAGCGCCAGACCGACTCCAGCGGGATAAACCAGCCCGGGCCGGTCTGCCCGGGAAGTGACAGATCAGCGCTGCATACTTTATGCATACATTTTGTATTTTTTATTGATTTTGACGGCGCGACGGAGAATAGTGGCAAAGGCAGTGAATCAAGACTTGCCAAAAACAGGGAGACACACATGAAACACCCGTTCTTCGTTTTCGGCCTGATGGCCACCACGGCTATCGCGACCGCGGCACAGGCCGACAAGCTTGATGAAATCATCTCTTCCGGCACGCTGCGCTGTGCCGTCGTGCTCGACTTTCCGCCCATGGGATCGCGCGATGCCGACAACAATCCGATCGGCTTTGACGTGGATTACTGCAACGACCTGGCCGCAGCGCTTGGTGTCACGGCCGAAATCGTCGAAACCCCGTTCCCCGAGCGTATTCCGGCGCTGATGTCGGGCCGTGTCGATGTTGGCGTCGCCTCGACCTCGGACACCCTGGAGCGGGCAAAAACCGTCGGCATGTCGATCCCCTATTTCGCCTTTGAAATGGTTGTCAGCGCGAATGACAAATCGGGGATCAAGACCTTTGACGACATGAAGGGCAAAGTCGTCGGCGCCACGGCAGGCACCTACGAGGCGATTGCGCTGGAAGAGCAGGTCAAGGCCTGGGGCGGCGGCGAGTTCCGGCCCTATCAAACCCAGTCCGATGTTTTCCTGGCGCTGAGCCAGGGCCAGATTGACGCCACGGTTTCAACCTCGACCGTGGCACAGGCCAATGTGAAATCCGGCAATTTCCCGGGGATTTCGGTTGGAGGCGTGGCGCCTTTCGATACCGACTATGTGGCGCTTTTCACCAACCGTGAAGAGTATGGTATGATCAACTATCTGAATCTGTTCATCAATCAACAGGTTCGCACCGGCCGCTATGACGAACTGTTTCAAAAATGGATCGGTGGCGAGCTGCCGAACTTGACTGTCGACAGCGTCTATCGCTGAGTGCATTCACCGTGGCGGCGCAGCCAGCCCTGCGCCGTCATCCCCATCTGCTTTCAAGCGAGACACGATGCTGAACTATACGTTCCATTGGAATCAGGCTTTGAAAGCATTGCCGCAAATGCTGGAAGGGGCTTTGGTGACCTTGCAGATTGCAGGCCTTTCGATGGCAATCGGTCTGGCCTGCGCCATCGCATTGACCCTGTTCCGGCTGTCGGAAAACCGTCTGTTGCGGGGAATCGCTGCGGTCTGGGTCGAGACGGCCCGCAATACGCCGGCGCTTTTTCAGATTTACATGGCCCATTTCGGTCTGGGCAGCTTTGGCATCCACCTTAGCCCCTTTACCGCGCTGCTGGCGGGTATCGCCTTCAACAACGCGGGCTATCTGGCCGAGAATTTCCGCGGCGCGCTGAAAGCGATTCCCGAAACCCAGACCCGTGCGGCGCGTTCACTGGGCATGACACCGTTTCAGGCGTTTCGTCTGATCGTGGTGCCGCAGATGCTGCGCATCGCCTTCCTGCCGATAACCAACCAGATGGTCTGGGCCATTCTGATGACTTCGCTGGGTGTCACCGTCGGAATGAACATGGATCTGGCCGGTGTGACCCAAGAACTGAACGCGCGGTCGTTCCGGACCTTTGAATTCTTCGGAATTGCCGCCGTGATCTTCTATCTGTTGACCAAGTCCGTCACCCTTGCCGCCCGGGCCATCGCCTGGCGCATGTTCCGCTATTGAGAGTGGTGACAGATGTTTGACACCGCGCTCACCCTGTCTGATCTGGGCTTTCTGGCCAAAGGGGCCGCAATGACACTGGCCGTCACCGGGGTTTCTGTTGCGGCGGGCACGGTGCTTGGGGTGGTCTTTGGCGTGATCCGCGCGCAAGTTGGCCCCTATTGGGCGATGCCGCAGACCTTTATCCTGGATATCTTCCGGTCAGTCCCGCTGCTGATCCAACTGGTGCTGGCCAATTCCTTTCAGGCGATCATCGGATTTGGCTGGGGGCCATTTACCACCTCTTGTGTGGTGCTGTCGCTTTATACGGCGGCCTATTGCACCGAAATCGTGCGCAGCGGCATCGACGCGGTGCCCGCCACAACGCGGCGCGCGGCGCGATCCCTGGGGCTGACCTGGTGGCAGGATATGCGCCATATCGTGGCGCCACTGGCAACGCGGGTCGCGCTGCCATCCTGGATCGGCCTCAGTCTGGGCGTGATGAAAGACTCGGCGCTGGTGCTGTGGCTTGGCCTGACAGAGCTGCTGAAAGCGTCGCAAATTCTGGTCACGCGGTTGCAAGAGCCCCTGTTCATCCTGCTGATATGCGGGGCGATCTACTTTATCATCAGTTTTCCCATCGCCCGCCTTGGCGGGTATCTTGAAAGACGGTGGTCCCCCAATGATTGAGATTGAAAACCTTTACAAATCCTTTGGCACTCTGAAGGTCCTGAAAGGGATCAACCTGACCGTCACCAAGGGCGAGGTGGTGACGGTAATTGGCGGATCGGGGTCGGGAAAATCGACGTTGCTGACCTGCATCAACGGGCTGGAGGCGATCGACGCCGGCCGCATCAGGATTGACGGCACCGAAGTTCACGCCAAGGGCACCGACATCAACAAACTGCGCCAGAAAATCGGCATCGTGTTTCAGCAATGGAATGCTTTTCCGCATCTGACCGTGCTGGAAAATGTCATGCTGGCGCCGCGCAAGGTGCTTGGCATGGCCAAAACGACCGCCGAAGAGATCGCGGTCCGGCAACTTACCCATGTTGGCCTTGGCGATAAACTTGGGGTTTTTCCGTCGCGGCTGTCGGGGGGTCAGCAACAGCGCATGGCCATCGCCCGCGCTCTGGCGATGTCACCGGCCTACATGCTGTTTGACGAGGTGACCTCGGCGCTTGATCCGCAACTGGTCGGCGAAGTGCTGGATACGCTGAAGATGCTGGCCGATGAGGGGATGACGATGATCTGTGTCACCCACGAGATGGGCTTTGCGCGCGATGTATCCAGACGGGTGGCGTTCTTTCACCAGGGCGTGGTGGCCGAGATCGGTTCTCCCGAACAGATTTTCGGCGCGCCGCAGCATGTTGAAACCCAGAAATTCCTGTCGGGCGTGCGATAGTGGCCCCAGCTAACGTGCCCGCACAGGTCATCGTGATTGGCGCTGGTGTGATCAGTCTTTCTACCGCACTGGCGGCCCAGGCCCGTGGACTTTCGGTGCTGGTGATCGACCGTGAGGGCCCCGCCGCAGGGGCCTCGGCGGGCAATGCCGGGGCTTTTGCCTTTACCGATATTCTGCCACTGGCCGCGCCGGGGATCCTCAGACAGGCCCCGAAATGGCTGCTGGACCCGCTGGGGCCGCTGTCGGTGCCGCCCGCCTATGCCCTGCAGATCGCCCCGTGGCTGTACCGCTTTTGGCGGGCCTGTGCGCCGCACCGGGTGGTGGCTGCCACCTTGGCGCAGACCGCGCTGATGGACCTGTCAAAAGCCGAGTTGGAACCGTTTCTGGCCGCCACCGGCACCTCTGGCATGCTGCACAAGAACGGCAATCTGCAGGTCTACGAAGGTGCCGCCGAGTTTGCGGCGTCGCAACCGGGCTGGGCCGCGCGCGCCGCGCATGGCATCGGGTTTCATCACCTTGGTCCCCGCGAGATGGCCGATATTCAGCCAGGCCTGTCGGCACAGTTCACCCATGGCACCTTTACGCCGGGCTGGTTTTCCATCGCTGACCCAAAGCACTATACCCAGGCGCTGGCCGCCCGGTTTATGGCGAATGGCGGCGATTTGCGCGTGGGCGAGGTTGTGGGATTGCAGCCGGTTGCGGGTGGCATTGATCTGCGGCTGGCAGATGGCACGGTTCTGCGGGCGGGTCAGGTTGTGATTGCGGCGGGGGCGTTTTCGCACCGGCTGGCGCGGGATCTGGGTGACAAAATCCCGCTGGAAACCGAACGCGGCTATAACACCACGCTGCCTTCCGATGCCTTTGATCTCCGCCTGCAGGTCACCTTTGGCGGCCACGGCTTTGTGGTGTCGCGGCTGTCCAGTGGCATCCGGGTGGGGGGTGCGGTTGAGTTGGGCGGGCTGAAGCTGCCGCCGAATTTCAAACGTGCCGCCGCCATGCTGACCAAGGCGCAGGGCTTTCTGCCCGGGCTGAAACCCGGCGGCGGGGTGCAATGGATGGGGTTTCGCCCGTCGCTGCCCGACAGCCTGCCCGCCATCGGCCGCGCCCGCGCCACGGATCGGGTGATTTATGCCTTTGGCCACGGCCATCTTGGCCTGACCCAATCGGCGGGCACCGCGCGGCTGGTGGCGGATATGTTGACGCATCGCCCGCCCGCGATCAACTTGGCCCCGTTTTCTCCGCAACGTTTCTAATGTGGGCCTTCGCCCACGGAGTTTCTGAATGTGGGCGTCCGCCCACGGAGGTTCTGACCATGGCAAACCACGTTTTTTCCTGCTTTGACGGCCACACCTGCGGCAATCCGGTGCGGCTGGTATCGGGCGGCGGGCCGCGTCTGGAAGGCGCCACCATGCTGGAACGCCGGGCGCATTTTCTGCGCGAATTCGATTGGGTCCGAACCGGTCTGATGTATGAGCCGCGCGGCCATGACATGATGTCTGGCGCGATCCTTTATCCACCGACCCGGCCCGATTGCGAAGTGGCGGTGCTGTTCATCGAGACATCCGGCTGCCTTCCGATGTGCGGCCATGGCACCATCGGCACCATCACCATGGCGATCGAGAACGGCCTGATCACCCCGCACGACCCCGGCAGGCTGTCGATCGACACGCCGGCGGGAAAGGTGGACATCACCTACCGCCAGGAGGGGCGGTTCGTGGAGGAAGTGCGGCTGACCAATGTGCCCGGCTATCTTCATGCCGAGGGTCTGACGGCAGAGGTCGAAGGGCTGGGCGAGATCGTGGTGGATGTAGCCTACGGCGGCAATTTCTATGCCATCGTCGAGCCGCAAAGGAATTTCCGCGACATGGCGGATTTTACGGCGGGGCAGTTGATCGGCTTTTCACCGAAACTGCGCGCGGCGCTGAATGCGAAATACGAATTCATCCACCCCGAGCACGCCGCGATCAACGGGTTGTCGCATATCGAATGGACCGGTCGTGCGCTGAACCCCACGGCGCACGGGCGCAACGCGGTGTTCTACGGCGACAAGGCGATTGACCGCTCGCCCTGTGGCACCGGCACCTCGGCGCGGATGGCGCAACTGGCGGCCAAGGGCAAGCTGGCGGTCGGCGATGAATTCATCCACGAATCGATCATCGGATCATTGTTCAAAGGCCGGATCGAGGCGGCAACATCGGTGGCGGGCCGTGACGCGATCATCCCCTCCATCGCAGGCTGGGCGCGGATGACCGGGATCAACACCATCTTCATCGACGACCGTGACCCCTTTGCCAATGGATTTGTCGTAAAATGAGCCCGAACATTGAATTGAATGCCATTTCGGTTCAGCCCGGAACCGCCCACGGGCCGATTCTGGCCACCACCCAGGCGCTGAGTTTTTGGGGCGGGGTCGATCCTGCCACCGGATCGATCATCGACGTGCACCATCCGCTGCACGGCACATCGCTGACCGGACGCATCCTGATGATGCCGTCCAGCCGGGGGTCTTGCACCGGGTCGGGGGTTTTGCTGGATCTGGCGCTGACCGGGCGCGGGCCTGCCGCCCTGATCTTCAGCGGCGATGAAGATGTGCTGACGCTGGGCGCATTGATTGCCGCAGAGATGTTCGGCTGTAACCTGCCGGTGCTGCGCCTGAACGATGCTGCATTTGCAGCACTGTCAGCCAAGGGTTCGGCGCAGATCACGGCTGGTGCAATCAAGGCCGGGGGGCTTTCGATCCCGATCAGCCCACCGGCGACTGCGGCCCTCGCCCTTTCCACCCGCGATCTTGCCATGCTGTCGGGCGATCAGGGTCAGGCCGTGCAACAAGCCATGCGGATCATTTGCGCCATGGCGGCCAATCAGGGTGCGGCCCGGTTGATTGATGTCACCCAGGCCCATATCGACGGCTGCATCTATGCCAGCCCGGCGAACCTGACTTTTGCACAGAAGATGGCGGATATGGGGGCGCAGGTGTGCGTGCCGACCACGATGAACGCCATCTCGGTCGACCGGGCCAACTGGCAGGCACAGGGGGTGCCGCCCGGTTTTGGCGGGCCAGCGGCGCGGCTGGCAGATGCCTATGTCACAATGGGCTGCAAACCCAGCTTTACCTGCGCCCCCTATCTGCTGGAGACTGTGCCCGGGATCGGTGAAAACATCGCCTGGGCGGAATCGAATGCGGTGGTTTTCGCCAATACCGTGCTGGGCGCGCGCACCGCCAAACATCCCGACTTTCTGGATCTGTGCATCGCACTGACCGGGCGTGCGCCGCTGTCTGGCGTTTATCTGGACGCCCCGCGTCAGGCGCGACTGGTTCTGGATGTGGCGCTGCCCGAAGCGATCGACGATGCCTTCTGGCCATTGCTTGGCTACATTGCGGGAATGAAAGCGCCCGATTGCATCCCCTTGCTGCGCGGGCTGGCCGGGGCAGGTGCCGGGCCGGACGATCTGAAAGCGCTTTGCGCGGCGTTCGGCACCACCTCGGCGGCACCGATGCTGCATATCGCGGGGGTCACGCCGGAAGCGGCCGCGGCAGACCCCGGCGATGCGGCCATCGGAACGATCACCCGTGCCGACATGCGCGCGGCCTGGGCGCTGCTGAACGCAGGCCCCGAAGCGATCGATCTGGTGGCCCTTGGCAGCCCGCATTTTTCGCTGACGGAGTGTCAGCGCCTGGCCACTCTGCTGCAAGGCCGCATCCGGCACCCGCAAATCAATGTCATCGTGACAGCGGGCCGTGCCGTGATTGGCAAAGCACAGGCTGACGGCACTTTGGCCAAGCTGCACGCAAGCGGGGTTCAGGTACTGCCCGACATCTGCTGGTGTTCGATCAGCGAGCCGGTTTTTCCGCCGCAGACACGGGCGCTGATGACCAATTCGGGCAAGTATGCACATTATGGCCCGGGTCTTAGTGGCCGCGCCGTGCGCTTTGGCAGCATGGCCGATTGTGTCGATGCCGCCCTGACCGGCCAGGCGCCTTTGAAACTGCCGAATTGGCTTGATTGAGGAGGCGCGCAGATGCGCAGCAGTAAAACCATTCACCTGATTTCCGCCCATGCCGAGGGCGAGGTCGGGGATGTGATCGTGGGCGGCGTCAGCCCACCGCCCGGTGACACACTCTGGGCGCAAAGCCGCTGGATCGCTCAGGATCAGACCCTGCGCAATTTCGTGCTGAACGAACCGCGCGGCGGCGTGTTTCGCCATGTCAACCTGCTGGTGCCGCCAAAGCACCCCGATGCGGATGCAGCCTTCATCATCATGGAACCCGAAGATACGCCGCCGATGTCGGGGTCGAACGCCATCTGCGTCGCCACCGTTCTTCTGGAAAGCGGTATCATTGCGATGCAGGAACCGGTGACCGAATTCACCCTGGAGGCCCCCGGCGGCCTGGTGCGGGTGCGGGCCGAATGCCGCAATGGCAAGGCCGAGCGGATCTTCGTGCAAAACCTGCCCAGCTTTGCCGCCCAGTTGAGCATCCCGCTGGAGGTCGAGGGCCTTGGCACCCTGACCGTGGACACGGCTTTTGGCGGCGACAGCTTTGTGATGGTGGACGCCCGCAGCCTTGGCTTTGCCCTGACGGCGGATGAGGCGCATGACATTGCCAAACTGGGGGCCCGGATCACCCGCGCCGCAACCGAGGCTCTGGGGTTTCATCACCCCACCAATCCCGATTGGCGGCACTATTCCTTTTGCCTGTTCGCCGGACCGATTGCACGCGAGGCAAACACCCTGCGCGCGGGCGCTGCCGTGGCGATCCGGCCGGGCAAGGTTGACCGTTCACCCACCGGAACCGCGCTTTGCGCCCGGATGGCGGTGCTGCATGCCCGAGGCGAGATGGGCCTTGCGGACCGGCTGACCACGGTTTCGGTGATCGGATCAACCTTCACCGGCCGGATTGTCGGCACCACGCAGGTTGGCACGATCCCGGCTATCCTGCCCGAAATCTCCGGCCGTGGCTGGATCACCGGCATCCACCAGCACATGCTTGATCCGTCAGACCCATGGCCGGGCGGCTACCGGCTTTCCGACACCTGGGGTGCGCGCTGACCCTGTCCGACAAGGTGCCTGCCCCGGACCTGATCCGGGGTGGCGACCGGTTCTGGCGCAAGACCGGCGCACACCAAGTCTCCAGTGTCTGTCTGCCAATTCTTCCAGCGGCAGACGGACTCTCGGCAGACCCCGCGCTACGGACCGCCACTTAGAACCGGGCCTTGATCGCCTAATTACCAAGAATTGACGCCTATTTTTTCACTGCCGTTATAAACTTCGACAGAGTTTCCCGAAGTGAGATACCACGTCTCGCACACTTCCATGCCATCGTTGTGTTCCTTCCATGTCCGACAGAACATGCCATCTTTGATATTCCATGTGCCTGAAAGAGACACCTTTCCGCCACCATCCGTGGTTGCGCTTCCCTTGCCTTTGCCGTCCTTCGAAAGCTTGAGACTACCAGAGTAGCCCATGCCTTCGCCGCCAAGTTTGAGGGTGACTCCATTCGCTGTGAGTTGGACGAGTTGTTCGTTCGTCATCTGTTTGCCGCTTTGCGCAAAGGCGGCAGTGGCCACAAATAATGGCAGCACGAAAACTGCGAGCTTAGGCATTGTTGTAGTCCTCCTGAGAAATGAAAATTCTCGATGGTCGCGCACTTAGGTTGACAGAGTTCTAAAGCCAGTCAATAGTTTTGATCGTGCGGAAAGGTGTCCATTCGCGTGATGCTTTGGCAGAGGCCTTCGCTCAAGCATCAAGTGCGACGGTTGAACTGAAGGCGCTGATTTATTCGGCTATGGCTTCGGCAGGGGTTTTCTAGCCAAGGGTTTTGCGTGGTCGCCCATTCATCAGTCTGGTGCCGTCATTGAGCTAGGTCTGCGGGCCGTAGGGTGAGCATTCATACGCAACTCTTTTGGTGGCGCCGGGCTATGAAATGTGCGCCTGAAGGCTCACCATACGTCTCCCCATTCCCTAACAAATCCCTAATCCCCCTCGCCAACCCCTTGATTCCAAACACCCCGAAACCGTCCCGACCCGGGACATCACCCCCCAAACCCGCCTCACCCCCTGTCGTGGAAAAAATCATACACCACCTGCGCCATCGTGGCGCTGATGCCGCTGGCTGCCTGCAAATCCTCCAGCCCCGCCCGCGCCACCGCCTTGGCGGAGCCGAAATGCGCCAGCAACGCCCGTTTGCGCGTCGCTCCCACCCCCGGAATATCGTCCAACGGCGTGGCCGATACCGCCTTGGCGCGTTTGGCGCGGTGGGTGCCGATGGCGAAGCGGTGGACCTCATCGCGCAGGCGTTGAATGAAGAACAGCACCGGGTCGTTGTGCGGCAGCGCCATTACGCGCTTGCCGGGGCGGTGAAACTCCTCTTTGCCGGCGTCGCGGTCGACGCCTTTGGCGACGCCGATCACCCTGATGTCATCCACCCCCAGTTCCACCATCACCGCCGCCACGGCTGACACCTGCCCCGCCCCGCCGTCGATCAGCAACAGGTCCGGCCAAGCCCCGGTTTCACGGTCGGGGTCCTCCTTCAGCAATCGTTCAAAGCGGCGGGTCAGCACCTCGCGCATCATGCCAAAGTCATCGCCGGGGGTCAGGCCTTCGCCCTTGATGTTGAACTTGCGGTACTGGCTTTTGATAAAGCCCTCAGGCCCTGCCACCACCATGCCGCCGACCGCGTTGGTACCCATGATGTGGCTGTTGTCATAGACCTCGATCCGTCGCGGCGGCGCTTCCAGATCAAAGGCTTCGGCCAGCCCCGCCAGCAGCCGCGACTGGCTGGCGCTTTCGGCCATCTTGCGGGCCAGGGACTCGCGGGCGTTGCGGGCGGCGTTTTCCACCAGATCGGCTTTTTCACCGCGCTGCGGCACCGCCAGTTCGACCTTGCGACCAGCGCGCAACGCCAGCAGGTCTGCCATCAGGTCGGCGTCTTCGATGGCGTGTGACAGCAGCACCAGCCGGGGCGGTTCCTTGTCGGCGTAGAACTGCCCGAGGAACGCCTCCATGATTTCGGGCGCTTCGGCCCCTGACCCGGTGCGGGGATAATAGTCGTGGTTGCCCCAGCTTTGGTTGGCGCGGATGAAAAACACCTGCACACAGGCCTGCCCGCCTTCCAGATGCAGCGCCACCACGTCGGCTTCGGCCACCCCGCGCGGGTTGATGCCCTGCACCGATTGCACCTCGGTCAGCGCCTTGATCCGGTCGCGCAGGGCGGCGGCGCGTTCAAATTCCATCGCGTCTGACGCCGCCGCCATGGATTGCGCCAGATCGGCCTGCACATTGGTGCTTTTGCCCGACAGAAAGCGTTCAGCATCCTTGACCAGCACCTCATAATCCGGCGCAGAGACATAGCCGACGCAGGGGGCGGAGCAGCGCTTGATCTGATACAGAAGACAAGGCCTTGTGCGGTTGGCAAAGGTGGCATCGGTGCAGGTGCGCAGCTGAAACACCCGTTGCAACTGGTTCAGCGTGCGGTTGACCGCACCGGCAGAGGCGAACGGGCCGAAATAGCTGCCCTTTTCGGATTTCTTGCCGCGGTGTTTCTTGATCTGGGCAAACTGATGTTCCCGCGACAACAGGATGTTGGGAAAACTTTTGTCATCGCGCAGCAGCACGTTGTAATAGGGTTTCAGCTGCTTGATCAGGTTCTGTTCCAGCAGCAGCGCTTCAGTCTCTGTCCGTGTGGTCAGGAACATCATCTGGCTGGTCTGGTGGATCATCCGGGCGATGCGCCCCGAATGGCCGGTGGGTTTGGCATAGTTCGCCACCCGCTTTTTCAGATTGCGCGCCTTGCCGACATACAGCACCCGCGCTTCGGCATCGAGCATGCGGTAGACACCGGGGGAGTTATCAAGTTGGCGGACCTGGGCCGCGATCAGGGCATGACCGGTCAGCACCGGACCAATCGGGGCCGGTTCGGCGGTCTGGTCATTCGGGTCGATGGTCGAATCGTCACTCATGGCGGCCTCTGATTCCGTCCCTTGGCTGCAACCTTCTGACCAGTTCGGCAAGGGGGGACATCTCCACCGTTTTTGTGGATAAGTCTGGGTGCAAGTTCAAGACTGCGGTAAATTTTCCGTTGTTTTCAGGCGATTTCATTAGTTTGCCTGTTTTTTAGGCAAATACGCAACCCATTGATTTTACACAAAACAATTATGGGTATCCGGCAAATATTTGAAAAGGCTAACAAATCTGTAACAGTTTTGTGAAAGTCCGCCGAAAAGTGGACAACTTCCGGATGCGCCTGCGGTTGCAGCCCTGCCGGGACTATTCCACACCCAGGATATCCGGGGTTTGCCAGACCAGATGCTGGCCACCATCCACCGCCAGAAGCTGCCCGGTTACCGCAGGTGCATCGACCAGATAGCCCAGCGCCGCCGTGATGTCGCCTGCATTGGCACCGCGCTGCAACAGGGTGGCGGCGCGCTGGCGGGCAAAGTGGGCCTCGGTCTGCCGCGCCCCCCGCATCGTCGGCCCGGGGCCAATGGCATTCACCCTTACATGCGGTGCCAGCGCCTGTGCCGCCGTACGGGTCAGCGCCCAAAGCCCCGCCTTGGCCAGCGAATAGGTCATGAATTCCGGTGTCGGCTTCAACACCCGCTGATCCACCATATTGACCACCAGCGCCTGCGCCATTGGTTCACCGTCAGTATCCTGCACAGCGCGCGGGGCCTGGGCGGCAAAGGCTTGCATCAGCATGAACGGGGCTTGCAGGTTGCTGGCCATGTGGCGGTGCCAGCTTTCCGCAGTCGCCGTGACCAGACTGTCATGTTCAAAGATCGAGGCATTGTTGACCAGCAGCGTCAGCGGCCCATCCAGCGCCGCCACCGCCCGCCCGACCAGCGCCTGCATCTGCGCCGGGTCGGTCAGATCGGCCTGCAAGGCATCGGCCTGCTGCCCCATCGCACGGATCTGGTCCACCACCTCGGCGGCACCCTCCGCCGAGGTGGCATAATGCACCGCAACGTCAAAGCCGCGCGCCCCCAGATACAGCGCCATCGCCCGGCCCAGCCGTTTTCCGGCACCTGTCACCAGCGCCCTGCCACCCGCCACCCTCATGGATGCTTTGTCCCGCATTCACAGGGGCCTTTGCCGATCAGAAAGCGTTTGCATTTGGTGCACCGGCGCGACGCCAAAGGGCCCGGCAATTTGGCCCCCCGCATCCGCCAGCGGTTGAACATGGCAACCGCCACCATCACCACCAGAAACAGGGTAACGATCTTCAGCATGTCACAGCCCGTAGCGCGCCCACAGGGCACGCTCCTCGATGCTCATCGACAGTTCGGCCAGAACCGATGTTCCGAACCTTTGCAGCAGCGAGCGTTTCGGTCCGCTGATGGCAAAGCGCACAGCGTCGCCGTGCATTTCCTTCATCTTCGGCACCAGATGGGCGATGCCATCGGCCAGCCCTAGCGCCACCGCTTGCGCCCCGATCCAGACCTCGCCGGTGAACAGATCGGCGTCCGCCAGCCTTGAACCCCGCCGCGCCCGGACCTCGGCGATGAAGCGCTGATGGATCGGTTCCTGCAACGCCTTCAGCCGCACCACATCCTCGGGCTTTTCCGGCTTGAACGGGTCGAGGAACGATTTGGAGCCACCCGCCGTATGGACCCGCCGCTCGATCCCCTGCCGCGCCAGCAGCTCGTGAAACCCGAAACTGGCGGAAATCACCCCGATCGACCCCACAACCGATGAATCATCGATCCAGATCTGCTCCGCCGCCGTCGCCAGCCAATAGCCCCCCGATGCCGCGACATCTTCGACAAAGGCATGAACCGGCACCTTGCGCTCCGCCGATAACCTGCGGATCCGCGCAGAAATCAGCGCCGTCTGCGCCGGTGAGCCACCCGGCGAATTGATCACCAGCGCCAGCGCCACCGGTTTGCCCTTGCGAAACGCGCGTTCCAGCACCGGGGCCAAGGCCGCATCATTCAGCCCCCGGCCACCGGCCGCGATCATCCCCTGCAGCCGCACCACGGCAACCAGGGGCTTCGGTTTGAAAAAGGGGAAGAAGCGGCGCATGGGTGGCATCTAGGCACAACCCCGGCGCAGGGCAAGGGCAGAGCTTGGGGCAGGGATTGGCTTTACCGCGGGTCTGATCCAGCATCCCGCCCCAAACCCAGTGCCGTTGCCCTGATACGCATCCGTAACCCGCACCCTTTCCAAAGCGCCGATTTTGCGCAAAAAGGATGAATGGCACCAGCGAGGCACACCATGTCAGACCCGTTCTTTCACCCGGTTTCCGGTCTTGATCTGCCGCGTTTTGCCGGGATTCCCACCTTCATGCGGTTGCCGCATGTGGGGCTTGGGGATCCAAAGCTGGCACAGGTGGATATCGGCCTGATCGGGGCACCCTGGGATGGCGGCACCACCAACCGGCCGGGGCCGCGCCACGGGCCACGGCAGTTGCGCGACCTGTCGACGATGATGCGGGCAGAGAATGGCGCCACCAGGGTCCGGCCGTTTGAACGGGCCAATTGCGCCGATCTGGGCGATGTGGCGCCAAACCCCGCCGATCTGCACGACACACTGGCGCGGATGACGGCGTTTTATGACCGGGTCGTGGCAGCCGGTATCCTGCCCCTGACCGGCGGCGGCGATCATCTTTGCACCCTGCCGATCCTGCGGGCCGTTGCACGGGCGCGGCCTGTCGGGCTGATCCAGTTCGACAGCCATACCGACCTGTTCGACAGCTATTTCGGCGGCTCGAAATTCACCCACGGCACCCCGTTCCGGCGCGCCATCGAAGAGGGGCTGGTGGACCCCTTACGCATGGTGCAGATCGGCATCCGGGGCACCGCCTATGACAGCGAAGACCTCGATTTCGCCAAAGCGGTGGGGGTCACCATCATCGGCATCGACGCGTTCCACCGGCGGGGTGTGGAGGATGTGATGGCCGAGGCGCGGGCGGTTGTCGGCAGCGGCGACACCTATGTCAGCTATGACATCGACTTTGTCGACCCGGCCTTTGCCCCCGGCACCGGCACCCCGGAAGTCGGGGGGCCGACCTCGTGGCAGGCACTGCAGGTGGTGCGGGCATTGCAAGGGGTCAGGATCGTCGGAGCCGATCTGGTGGAAGTGTCGCCGCCGTTCGATCCCTCGGGCGGTACGGCGTTTCTGGGGGTGTCGCTGATGTTCGAGCTTTTGTGCCTGATGGCGTTGCAGGTCGCGGCCGGGGGCTGACTCCGGGCACAAGGCTACCTTTCTTCCAGTTACGGGGGAGGGGGGAGGCGGGCCGGGGCAAAGCGGCGCGCTACCGATCCACCCAGAACCGCCAGCAGAAACAGGCCAAATGCCACCGCAACAATGCTCGGCCCCGCCGGTGTATCCTGCCAGAGCGACAGTCCCAGCCCGCCCAGCGCCGCCAATCCACCGGCCAGCACAGCCCCCAAAGCCATCGCCTCGGGAGTCCGCGCCAGACTGCGCGCCGCCGCGGCCGGGATCAGCAGCATCGCGGTGATCAGCAACGCCCCCACCACCTTGATCGCCAGTGCCACC
This sequence comes from Paracoccaceae bacterium, assembly GCA_043736155.1. GTDB lineage: Bacteria > Pseudomonadota > Alphaproteobacteria > Rhodobacterales > Rhodobacteraceae > JANNRR01. The sequence continues at coordinate 27,863 of JAYTDA010000222.1, forward strand.
ACCAGCGCCAGTGCCAGCACCAGCACCAGCCGTTCGCGCCCCGGATTGATGCCGGAGGCCTGCGCCAGATCCTCGTTCAGCGTCGCTGTCAGCAGCCGGTTCCAACGCCAGACCAGCAGCCCCAGCACCAGCGCCGCCCCGCCCCAGATCAGCGCCACTTCACCCCATGTCACCGCCAGCACATCGCCAAACAGATAGGCCGCCAGATCGACCCGTGCCCCCGGTTGCAACGACACCGCCACCAGACCCAGCGCCAGCGCCGCATGGGCCAGCACCCCCAGCGTGGTATCCATCGCCCAGCCCCGCCCGGCAAAAGCCGACACCAAGAGCGCCATCGCCAGCGCCACCGCCAGAATCCCGGCAAACACCGAGATCGAAAAGGCCAGCGCCAGCGCCACCCCCAGAATCGCGGCATGCGATGTGGCATCGCCGAAATAGGCCATGCGCCGCCATACCACAAAACAGCCCAGTGGCCCGGCAGCCAGCGCCACACCAAAGGCCGCCAGCCCGGCGCGGATCAGAAACTCATCCGGCATCGCGATGCGCCTTTGCAGAGCCGGGGGCATGATGATGGCCATGACCGTTGTGGCCATGTTCATGTTCATGTTCATGTTCATCTTCATGGGAATGGGCATCGGCATGTTCATGGGCATCGGCATCGGCATCGGCATCGGGATCAGGCACCCCCCCGGGGCCCGGCGCATCGCCATGCACATGGTCATGCACATGCTGATACAGCGCCAATGCGCCACCGGTGCCCAGCCCGAACAGGGCGCGGTATTCCGGGGCGTTCGACACCACATGCGGGGTGCCTTCGCAGCAAATGTGACCGTTCAGGCAGATCACCCGGTCAGACGCGCTCATCACCACATGCAGATCATGGCTGACCATCAGCACGGCACAGCCAAGATTGGCACGGACTTGTTCGATCAGCCGGTAAAACGCGGCTTCGCCCTGTTGATCCAGCCCCTGGGTCGGTTCATCCAGGATCAGCAGGTCCGGGCGGTTCAGCAGCGCCCGGGCCAGCAGCACCCGTTGAAACTGCCCGCCGGACAGCGTCACCATTTGCCGTGTTTGCACCCCGGCAACCCCGACCCGTGCCAGCACATCGGCAATCTCGGCCGCGGTCCGCCGCTCCGGCAGCGCCAGAAAGCGCCCGACCGTCATCGGCATGCCTGGGTCGATATGCAGCTTTTGCGGCACATAACCCAGCCGCAACCCCGGTTTGCGCAGCACTGCGCCCCGGTCTGGTGGCACGATCCCCAACAGGGCGCGCAGCAGCGTGGATTTCCCCGATCCGTTGGGGCCGACGATGGTGACAATCTCACCAGGCTCCACCGCCAAGTTGACCGCCTGCAGCACCGGTGCGCCGCCATGGCTGACGGTCAGGTCGCGGGCAGAGATCAGGCTCATGCCTGCGCCTCCCCGGCGGCGGCCCCGCTCATGGCGCAGCCGGGGCACAGGCCAACCGCTTCGAAACTGGCGAATTCCACGGTAAAGCCACTTTCCGCCGCCGAGGCTTCCAGTGCGGCGCGGGCGCGGGCAGCCGGGGCTTCGGCCACCAGATGGCACAGGCGGCAGATCAGGAACCCCGGGGTGTGGTTCTGCCCCGGATGGGTACAGGCGGCAAAGGCGTTCAACCGGTTGATCCGGTGCACCAGCCCCAGGTCAACCAGAAACTCCAGCGCGCGGTACGCCACCGGCGGCTGTTTGCCATAACCTTCGGCCGCCAGCCGTTCCAGCACCTCATAGGCCCCCATGGCGCGGTGCGTTTCCAGCAGCAGTTCCAGCGCGCGGCGCCGCACCGGGGTCAGCCGTGCGCCGGTGGCCGCAGCGATCGCCTCTGCCCGCGCCATCGCATCGCCAAGGCAATGGCTGTGGTCATGGCTGGCAAAGGCCAAGGGGGCATCAGAAGGAAGGGTCGGAGAGAGCATTTCGCGCCTTGACTTGTTATGATATAACATTATGCAATGGCGACACACCACAGGTCAAGGGAAACTGTCGATGCACCCCGCCACACGCATTCTGGCCCCTTTGGTGCTGATCCTTGCCCCCCTGATGGCGCAGGCAGAGGTGCCGCGGGTGGTGGTGGATCTGCCGGTGGTCGGGTCGCTGGTGGCGCAGGTGATGGGCGATCTGGGGCAACCACAGGTGTTGCTGCAACCGGGCAGCGACGCCCATGATTTCCAGCTGCGCCCGTCGCAGGCCGGTGCGGTGGCCAAAGCCGGGCTGGTGATCTGGACCGGGCCGGACCTGTCGCCCTGGCTGGCGCGGACGCTGGAGGCGAACGCACAACAGGCGCGGACTGTCGCTTTGCTGGCGGCACCGGGGGTAGTTCTGCGGCCGTTCAACGGGGTCACAGGCACCACTGACCCGCATGCCTGGTTTGCCCCTGCCAATGCCAAAGCCTGGATAATGGCGATAGCCCAGGCGCTGGCCAGCGCCGATACCGCCAATGCCGCCACCTACCAGGCCAATGCCGCCAAGGCTCTGGCCGGTATCGATGCCACCGACGCCAGGGTGCGCCGGATTCTGGCCCCGGTTGGCGAGTTGCCGCTGATCCTGTTTCACGACGCCTTTGGCTATTATGCCGAGGCCTATGGGTTGAATATCGTCGCAACGATCAAAGACGGTGACGCCGCCGATCCGGGGGCTGAACGCATTTCCGCCATCCGGGCGCTGCTGGATCAGGGCTATGCCCTGTGCGCCTTTCCCGAACAGGGCCATGACCCTGCGGTGCTGGCCACCATTGCCGAGGGCACAGACCTGCGGATCGGGGAGGCACTGGACCCCGAGGCGATGGCGCTGGAACCGGGGCCGGGGCTTTATGACCAGTTGATGACCACTACCGCCACCACTATTGCCGCCTGCGCTGCCCAATAGCCCGCAGCTTTGCGCTGCCGCAGGAAATCCTGCGCCAGCCCCGCACAATCCGCTTGTGATCGTGTCGGGCAGAGTTTTACTGGCGTGGCTGGCACAGCGGCGCTGATTGGGCGGCGGCGGGATATGACCGGTCAGGCACTGGTGGTCAATGGCGGCGTTGTGGTGACGGGGCAGGCAATGGGCAAGTCATGGTAACGGCAGACTGGATCGCGGTGGATTGGGGCACCTCGCGGCTGCGGGCCTGGGCAATGGGGCCGGGTGGCGCGGTGCTGGCCAAAGACAGTTCCGATGACGGCATGGGCAAGCTGACGAGGGGCGGCTTTGAACCGGCGCTGCTGGCGCTGGTCGGCGGCTGGCTGGCAACCGGGCGGGTGACACAGGTGGTGGCCTGCGGCATGGTCGGTGCCCGGCAGGGCTGGGTGGAAGCCGCGTACCTGACCACCCCCTGCCCGCCGCTGGATGCCGCCCGGATGACATTGGCCCCGGCACAGGACCCACGCCTGTCGGTGCGGATCATCCCGGGCATCGCCCAGATGAAGCCCGCCGATGTGATGCGCGGCGAGGAAACCCAGATTGCCGGGTGCCTTGCCGCCGATCCGCAGTTTGACGGGGTGCTGTGCCTGCCCGGCACTCATACCAAATGGGTACGGATTTCGGCGGGTGAAGTCGTCAGCTTTCAGACCTGCATGACCGGGGAGTTGTTTGCCCTGCTGTCGGAAAACTCGGTGCTGCGCCATTCGCTGGCTGGTGATGCAGGCTTTGATCAGGCGGCGTTTGATGCGGCGCTGTCGGATGCGATTGCCCATCCGGCGCGGATCACGTCACACCTGTTCACCCTGCGCGCCGAAAGCCTGTTGCATGGTCTGGGCGCCGCTGCAGCGCGGGCGCGGCTGTCGGCCTGGCTGATCGGGATCGAACTGGCCTCTGCCCGGCCCTATTGGCTGGGGCAACAGGTGGCGCTGATCGGTGCTGCCGGACTGTCTGTCACCTATGCCGGGGCATTGGCAGCACAGGGCTGCACCGCCACCATCCTCGATGGCGACGCCATGACCCTTGGCGGCATCATCGCCGCTGCCACAAAGTTGAAGGACCAGTCCGCATGAGCCGCACCCTGATCGCCATTCTGCGCGGCATCACCCCACCCGAGGCGGTGCCGATGGCACAGGCGCTGATTGATGCCGGGATCACCCGGATCGAGGTGCCGCTGAACTCCCCCGACCCGTTTGACAGCATTGCCCGGATGGCCACGGCCCTTGGGTCGCAGGCGCTGATTGGCGCAGGCACTGTGCTGACGCTGGCGGATGTGGCGGCAGTGGCAGCGGCAGGGGGGAAACTGGTGGTGTCACCCAATGCAGACCCGGCGGTGATTGCAGCCACCAAGGCGGCGGGAATGCAAAGCTGGCCGGGTGTGCTGACCCCCACCGAATGTTTTGCAGCCCTTGCGGCCGGAGCCGATGGGTTGAAGATTTTCCCGTCGTTCCTGATGGGGTTCGAAGGGCTGAAGGCGATCCGCGCCGTGTTGCCACCGGGTACCCAGGTCTATGCCGTCGGCGGTGCCGGGCCGGAGAATTTCGCACAATGGATGGCGGCGGGGGCCGATGGCTTTGGCATCGGCACCGCCCTTTATAGACCGGGGCGGTCAGTCGCCGATGTGGCGGCACGGGCGCGCGACATGGTGGCAGCCTATGATGGCGCAACAAAGGGGCAGATGGCATGACCGTGTTTGACCCAACCCGATGCCGCCTTGGCGAAGGGCCGCTGTGGCACCCGGTGCTGGGGCAATTGTTCTGGTTCGATATTCTGGATAGCCGGCTTTATACCCGCACAGCTGCCGGGCAGCGGCATTGGCAGTTTGGCGAAATGGTCTCTGCGGCGGGCTGGGTTGATCGGGACACGCTGCTGATCGCCTCCGAATCCGCGCTGTTCCGGTTTGACCTGGCAACCGGCACCCACACCGATCTGGTGGCGCTGGAGGCGGGCAACCCGTTGACACGGTCCAACGATGGCCGCGCCGACCCGCAAGGCGGGTTCTGGATCGGCACCATGGCCAAGGATGAGGCGGCAGCGGCAGGGGCGATCTATCGTTACTATCGCGGTGAGCTGCGGCGGCTCTATCCCGGGATTTCGATCCCCAATGCGATCTGCTTTACCCCGGGTGGCAGGCATGCCCATTTCGCCGACACGGTGACGCAGCAGGTGATGAAGGTGGCGCTGGATGGTGATGGCTGGCCGGTGGGGTCGCCGCAGGTCTGGCTGGATCTGCGCGCCGAGGGCCTGTACCCCGACGGGGCCGTGGTGGATGCCGAGGGGACCTTCTGGCTGGCGCAATGGGGGGCGTTCCGGGTGGCGGCCTATGACACCATGGGCCGGTTTGTGTCCGAGGTCAGGTTTGGTGCTGCCCAAACCTCCTGCCCCGCCTTTGGCGGCGACGATCTTGCCACGCTGTTCTGCACCTCTGCCTCCAAGACCCTGACACCGGCACAACTTGCCGCCCACCCCGACAGCGGCAAGGTGTTTGCCGCAACCCCCGGGGCACGGGGCCAGGCGGAATACCCGGTGATCCTGTGACCCTTCCCCACCACGATTGGAAAAATGATGAGCGCTGACATCCGCCCGTTTGGCACCACCAGCGACGGGCATGCCGTCGACATCGTGCGGCTGCGCCGGGGCCAGCTTTCGGTATCTTTGCTGACGCTGGGGGCGGTGTTGCAGGATGTGCGGTTGGCCGGTGCGCCATGGTCGCTGACGCTGGGGTCTGCCCAGATCGGTGCCTATGACCATGGACCCATGGGCTATAACGGCGCAATTGTCGGCCCCGTCGCCAACCGGATCGCCGGGGCCAAAGCGGTGCTGGATGGGCGGATGCTGCAGTTTGAAGCCAATGAAAAGGGCAAGACCTGTCTGCATGGCGGCAGCACTGGTCTGGCGACCCGGGTCTGGCAGGTGGCGGATGCCGGGCCTGCGCATCTGACCCTGCGGATCGCGCTGGCCGATGGGGAGGGCGGTTTTCCCGGCAACCGGGTGATTGACGCCGCCTTTGTGCTGGGCGACGCGGCGGATCTGACGCTGACGCTGTCGGCCACCACCGATGCCCCGACACTGATCAACCTGACCAATCACAGCTATTGGTCGCTGGATGGCAAGGCCGACACGAGCGGCCACCGGCTGCGGGTGGCAGCGGACCATTATCTGGCGGTGGATGCCGACCTGATCCCGGTTGGCCCGCCGGAACCGGTTACCGGCACCCGGTTTGACCTGCGGGCGGGCCGGACCCTTGATCTGACCGAAGGGTTTGACCATAACTGGTGCCTTGCCCCGGCCCGCCGCCCCCTGAGCTTTGCCGCCGAACTGACCGGGGTTTCCGGGGTGCGGATGGTGCTGGAAACCACCGAACCGGGGTTGCAGATCTATGACGCGGCGCGGATGGCGACAGCCCCGCACCCTGGCCACGCCGGTCAGCCCTATGGCCCGCATGCCGGGATCGCGCTGGAAACCCAAGGCTGGCCCGATGCGCCGAACCGCCCGGATTTCCCGCCGGTGCGGCTGGAGCCGGGGCAGGGTCACGCCCAGGTGACGCGCTGGAGCTTTGCGCGGGAATGACCCCTGATGGCGGGCCCGCAGACAAGGCGGGGGGCGTCGCGCCCCCGGACCCCCCCGGACCAGCCCCGGAGTATTTGCGCGAAAAACAAGCCGGATTCAGAACGGCGTCAGCCTTTGGTCGCGATGCGATACCAGTGCTGGATCAGAGCGCGGTCTTCGGCGCTGAGTTCGGTGATGTTGGCAGGCGGCATCGCATGGCTGCGACCGGCCTGCAGATAGATGCGCTGCGCCTGATGCGCGATCTCTGCCGCAGTTTCCAGACGCACACCTTTGGGGGGCCAATGGATGCCCTGCCAGACCGGTTCTGCCGCGTGGCACATCGAACAGCGCCCCACCACGATCTCCTTCACCGCGTCAAACCCCGGCGCATTGGCAAACCGGGCATCGGCGGCGCTGAGGGTTTCATCGTCATTGTCGCGCACCATCGGTGCCGTCGACAGCCAGGCGACAATCAGAAACAGCACCAGCGTCACCCCCCAGGTCCAGTGCGGATTGCCGCGCCGGGCATGGCGGCTGTTGAACCAGTGGCGGATCGTGACCCCCATCAAAAACACCAGTGACGCAATCACCCAGTTCCATTCGGTCGCAAACACCAGTGGGTAATGGTTGCTGAGCATCAAAAACAGCACCGGCAGCGTCAGGTAATTGTTGTGGGTGGAGCGTTGCTTGGCGATCTTGCCATATTTCGCATCGGGTTTGCGCCCGGCGATCAGGTCTGCCACCACGATCCGCTGATTGGGAATGATGGTCAGAAACACATTGGCTGACATCATGGTGGCGGTAAAGGCCCCCAGATGCAGCAGGGCGGCGCGGCCGGTAAAGACCAGGGTGTAGAAATACGCCATGCCGACCAGCACCGCATACAGCCCCAGCATCAGCCGCAGCGGGTCGTCGCCAAACCGGCTTTTGCAAATGGCGTCATAGGCGAACCAGCCGAGAACCAGCGATCCTGCCGAGATCGCCACCGCCTGCCACACCGCCAGATCAGCCACCGCCGGGTCGATCAGATAGAAGTCGGCACCCAGATAGTAGACCACGAACAGCAGGGCAAACCCCGACATCCAGGTGGCATAGCTTTCCCATTTGAACCAGGTCAGATGTTCCGGCATCCCCGGTGGCGCCACCAGATACTTCTGGATGTGGTAAAACCCGCCGCCATGCACCTGCCATTCCTCGCCATCGGCACCCGATGCCAGATTGCGGTCACGGTGCAGGCCAAGGTCGAGGGCGATGAAATAGAACGATGACCCGATCCAGGCGACAGCGGTGGTGACATGCAGCCAGCGCAGCGCCAGTTCGACCCATGCCATCAGCACTGCATAGTCGTACATTGCCGCCTCAACTCCCCCGATAGGTCGAATAGCCGAACGGCGACAGCAGCAACGGCACATGGTAATGCGCGGCCTCATCGGAGATGCCGAAACGGATCGGCACCTCCTCCAGAAACAGCACGCCTTCGCCGGCCTGCCCGGTGGCGCGCAGATAGGTGCCTGCGCTGAAGATCAGCTCATAGGTGCCGACGGTGAAGGTCTTGCCTTCCAGCAAAGGCGCATCGGTGCGGCCCGCTACATTGGTGACGCCTTCGCCGATCTTGCGGTGGCTGTTGCCGCTGACCCGGTACAAGAGCCACGGCACACCGGCGGCAGGCATCCCGCGCGCGGTATCGAGCACATGGGTCGTCAGCTTTCCCGCCATGGTGGCTCCTTTCGGCAATCGACTGCAACCCCAGCAAAAGCCCTTTTCGCTTGGCCGCGAAAGTGCTTCCCTGTGAGCAACAGCAAAGCCTGTGCGCGACCGGAGGGCAAGAGTGAACCGTTATCCCCGCAATATGACAGGCTATGGCGCGAACCCGCCGGATGCCCGGTGGCCGGGGGCTGCGAAAATCGCGGTGCAGATCGTGCTGAACTATGAAGAAGGCGGTGAAAACTGCATTTTGCACGGCGATGCGGCGTCTGAGGCGTTCCTGTCAGAGATTGTCGGCGCTGCCGCCTGGCCCGGGATGCGGCATTGGAACATGGAATCGATCTATGACTATGGGGCGCGGGCCGGGTTCTGGCGGCTCTACCGGCTGTTCACCGGGATGGGGATTCCGGTCACGGTTTTCGGCGTCGCCACCGCACTGGCGCGCAACCCCGAGCAGACGGCGGCGATGACCCTCGCCGGGTGGGAACTGGCGTCGCACGGACTGAAATGGGTGGAGCACAAGGATATGCCCGAGGCGGAGGAGCGGGCGGCGATTGCCGGGGCGATCCGGCTGCATGCGGAGGTGACCGGCAGCCGACCACGCGGTTGGTACACCGGGCGCTGTTCGGCCAACACGGTGCGGCTGGTGGCAGAGGCGGGTGGGTTCGACTGGATATCCGATGCCTATGACGATGACCTGCCCTATTGGCTGCAGGTCGGCGACCGCGATCAGCTGATCGTGCCCTATACGCTGGATGCCAACGACATGCGCTTTGCCACACCCCAGGGGTTCAACACCGGCGACCATTTTTTCAGCTATCTGAAAGATGCGTTTGACGCGCTTTATGCCGAAGGCGTGGCGGGAAAGGCCAGGATGTTGTCGGTGGGCCTGCATTGCCGCCTGATCGGGCGGCCGGGGCGGGTCATCGGGTTGCAGCGGTTTCTGGATTATGCCGCCGGACACCCCGGCACCTGGTTTGCCACCCGGGGTGAGATTGCGGCGCATTGGGCGGCTGTGCATCCACCGACGCGCCAGCCGCAGCCACACCTGATGGACCGCGAGGCCTTTGTCGCGGCCTATGGCGGGATTTTCGAACATTCACTCTGGATCGCCGAACGGGCGTTCGGGTTGGAACTGGGGCCCGCGCATGACAGCGCGCTGGGGCTGCACAATGCCTTGGCGCGGGTGTTTCGCTCGGCGCGTGACGATGAACGGATTGGCGTATTGCGCGCCCACCCCGATCTGGCGGGCAAGCTGGCGGCGGCGCAGCGATTGACGGCGGACAGCACGGCGGAACAGGCATCGGCCGGGCTGGATGCGCTGAGCGATGCCGAACGCGCCGCGTTCACGGCGTTGAATGACGCCTACGGGGAAAAATTCGGCTTTCCCTTCATCATCGCGGTGCGCGACCATGACAAGGCGTCAATCCTTGGCGCTTTCACTGCGCGGCTTGGCAATGACCGCGTCACCGAAATCGCCGAGGCCTGCCGACAGGTCGAACGGATTGCGCTGCACCGGCTGAAAGCGCTGCTGCCTTGAAAGGATGGATCACGACATGAGCCTCTATCATTCCCCGCCCGGTGGCTTGCCGCCGCAAACTGCGATCCACACCGGCCGCGCGGTGTTTACCGAAGCCTATGCCGTGATCCCTGGCGGGGTGATGCGCGACATTGTCACCAGCCTGTTGCCGGGGTGGGATGCGACCCGGGCCTGGATCATTGCCCGGCCCATGACCGGCTTTTCCGAAACCTTTGCCCATTATGTGATGGAGGTCGGCCCGGGTGGCGGATCGGAGTTTCCCGAACCCGACTCGGGTGCCGAAGCGGTGATTTTCGTGGTCGAAGGCCATGTGACGCTGACCTATCATGACAGCCAGCACCGGCTGGAGGCCGGCGGCTATGCCTATCTGCCCGCCCATCTGAAATGGCGGCTGAAAAATCCCGGCGGCGGGGTGGCCAGATTCCACTGGATCCGAAAGCTGTATGAACCGGTGCCGGGGGTGCCTGCGCCGCAGGCCTTTGTCACCAGCGATCAGGCGGTGAAGCCCATTGCCATGCCCGAAACCAAGGGGGTCTGGGCCACCACCCGCTTTGCCGACCCGTCGGACCTGAGCCATGACATGCATGTGAATATCGTGACATTTCAACCGGGTGGCACCATTCCGTTTGAAGAGACGCATGTGATGGAACATGGGCTGTATGTGTTGCAGGGCAAGGCGGTGTACCGGCTGAACCGCGATTGGGTTGAGGTCGAGGCCGGCGACTACCTGTGGCTGCGCGCCTTTTGCCCGCAGGCCTGCTATGCCGGTGGCCCCGGCCCGTTCCGTTATCTGCTGTACAAGGATGTGAACCGCCACCCGAAACTGCGCGGCCCCGGCGGGTTTGGCGCAGTGGCAGGGTGATTGAGCGATGCTGGTGCAACGGATCACGGCGGAACCCCTGACGCCGGACGGGTTTGCGCCGTTTGGCGATGTGCTGGATTGCTCCGGCGCGCCCGACCGAATGATCAATGACGGGATGTGTGGGCGATACCACGACCGGGCGCGGCTGGAGTTTCAGGGTGGCCGCGCCGGGATCAGCCTGTTTGACGCGGTGCCGCGCGCCCTGCCCCATGGCTTTGATCTGGTAGAGCGGCACCCGCTGGGGTCACAGGCGTTTCTGCCGCTGAGTGCCGCGCCGTTTCTGGTGGTGGTCGCCCCGGATCAGGCTGGTACCCCCGGTCAGCCCCTGGCATTCGTGACCGCCCCGCATCAGGGCATCAACCTGCACCGCGGCATCTGGCACGGGGTGCTGACACCGCTGGCATCGCCGGGGCTGTTTGCCGTGGTGGACCGGATTGGCGAGGGCGGTAATCTGGAAGAATACCGCTATGCCCGCGGCTTTGTGGTGGTGTGACGCTGGCGCTGTGCTGCGCCGGAGCGGACGAATTTTCTGCGAAAATTCAAGGGGGGGGGCGGCGCAGAAAACCTGTTTTCCATCACGGGTCAGCGCTTGCCGCAGCCGCCAATGAGTATTTGAGCGAAAAACAAACTGGCAGCGGGTCAGAGTTTGTAGATCATGAATTGCGCCCCGACCTTTTCGAACCGCACCTTGGCACCCCAGAATTTCAGGCAGGCAAACACCGCTTCGCGCACATGCTGGCGGCCGTTCTTTTTCCAGAACAGGTCGTCGCCGACGATGACACCGCCCAGTTTCACCTTGTCATAGGCGATCTGAATATCGCGCAGCACGAAATCGAACAGGTGGTTGCCGTCGATGTAGACCCAGTCGAAATGGCCATCGGGAAAGGTGGACAGCACTGGTTCCGACAGGCCCTTGATGATCCGCACCTGTGGCAAGGCACCATAAAGATCGACGATGCTTTGATACATGTCTTTCATGAATTGCGCATCAGCATGTTTGTCGTTGGAGCGATCCTCATCCGGCTGGGCCGAGATCATGTCCCACGGGTCGATCAGGACCAATTCCCTTGGTTCCGTCACTTCCAGAATCTGGATCGAAAACTGCCCGGTCCAGACCCCGATTTCGGCGCAAATCCCGCCTTTGGGCAGTTTGGCCAGCATCTTCTGCCGGGTCTGAAAGCGGCGCGAAGAGGTATCGGGGGATGCGGACATCCCTTCATCTCTTTCTGCGTCCTCGGCAGAAACGTCGATGGCCTGAGCTTGAGCCTGCATGTGGCACCTTTCATCCGGTCACTGCGCTGTGGCAGCTTATGGCGGGAACCTTAATCCCTGGCCAAGGCCAGGTAAATATTGTGGCAACACTTCGTCACCGGGCTGTGGATTGTTTGCAATTGAGAAACAGCAATTGCCGCTGATCTGGCTACCGGCCGGGGTCAGGTGGCCGGGGTCAGGGCAGCCCCTTTGCCCGATTGCGCCAACAGCACACCGGCCCCCACCACAACTGCCGCCGCGGCCTGCCAGCCGCTCCAGGGGTGACCCAGCAGCACCATGAACAGCATCACATAGAACGGCGCTGCATTGATGTGCATCGCGGCGATGCCGATGCCCAGCCGGCCCACCCCCACGATCCACAGCAACTGGCTGAGTGCCATCGAGCCGATGCCATAGACCAGCAAGGCACCGATCTGGGGCCAGCCAATCGCCGCCCATGCAATGCCGGGCCCGCCCCCTGCAACGGCCAGCACCAGGCTGAGCAGGATGGTTCCAAGCGCGGCACCGGCAAGGGTGACGGTGGTGCGCCCCAGCGGCGACTGTGCGGGGAAGCCCAAGACGGTGGCGCGCGACCCCCAGCTGAAAGTGATGATCGACGCCAGCGCCAGCAAGGCTCCCAGCCCCAGACCAACCCCTCCGAGCCGCGCCATATAGGCGGCAACGCCACCGGCGACCGACAGCAGCAACCCCGCCACCAGCCGCCCGGTCAGGCTGCGGCCATCCAGCACGCATTCCATCGCAATGCCGACCACCGGCATCGCGGCTGTCATCACCGCAACCGTGACCGCATCGGATTGCGCTTGGGCAAACACCAGCATCGCCGCGCCAAAGCCGAACCCGGTGGCCCCGATCCAGATGCCCCGGCCCCAGTTGGCGGCGGCAAGCGCGGCCGGCCCCTCCCACAGCAACCACAGTGGCAGCATGAACAGGAACCCCACTGTCATCCGCATTGCGGTCAGCGGCACCGGCGGGATCAGCGGCACCAGCAGGTCCACCGCCGGAAAGGCGGTGGCCCAGACCAGCATCGAGGCCATGCACAGAAGGTTGGAGCCAAGGCGGCTGGGAGCGGGGCGGGTCATTGCTGTTTCCTGAGCGCGGAGGGGCTGATGGTCGGGTGCAGAAAGCACCAGACGCCATGTCCCCTTGGTACCCCGTGCCGCCCCAAGGCACAGGGCAGGGGGCGACACCGGCAGGATTATCTGCGGCAGGATTATCTGCGGCAGGATTCTTGCAATCAGTCCTTGGCCACCGTCAAGGCCGCCACTCGCCGTTCCAACCTGCGGCGGCGCAATTCGTACCAGATGGCACAGCCCAGTGTCACCACGATCAACAGCAGCGCCAGCGCGTTGATGGTGGGGGTGATGCCGGAGCGCACCTTGGAAAACACATAGACCGTCAGGGTATCCGCGCCGCCCCGGGTAAACAGGGTGACGTTGAAGTTTTCGATCGACTGAAAGAACGAAATGGCTGCCCCCGCCCCCAGTGCCGGGTACAGATGCGGCAACAATATCCGCCGCATCACCTGGGCATGGCTCGCCCCCAGATCAAGCGCCGCCTCTTCCAGGCCCTGATCGAAACTTTGCAGCCGCGCCAGCACCAGCAGCATCACGAAGGATGCAATATAGCTGACCTGCCCCAGCACCGACAGATGCAGGCCGGAGCCTACGGAAAACTGGTTCCAGAACAGCAGGGTGGAAATGCCGATCACCACCCCCGGGATCAGGATCGGTGCCACCATCATGCCATACAGCACCGAGCGCCACCGGCCAGCGATCGAGTTGACCAGAATCGCCCCGGCAGCCCCGACCGGCACCGCGATGATCACCACCGCAATGGCCACCAGAATGGTGTTGCGAAAGGCACCCCAGATCCGGTTGTCATTCCACAGCGCCACGAACCACTGATCGGTAAAGCCTTTCCACGGGATCACCGTCGGCAGTTTGCTGGCGTTGAAGGCAGCCCCCCCCATCACCAGCAGCGGCACCAGCAGATAGATCAGGAACATCGCCATATAAAGATGGCCGAGGATTTTGCGGTTTTGCTGCATGATCCGCCCCCTATTTCGCAATGTCGGACAGTTTGACGCGAAAAATCCACATCGCCAGCAGCACGATCAGAGTGCAGACCAACAGCAGCATGAAGGCAAAGGCGGCACCGGCGTTCCAGTCCTGGCCCTCCAGCATGATGCCCTGAATCGTCTGGGTGAACCAGTTGCCGGTGGTGGAATTGATGATGGCCGGCACCAGCAGCGAGCCCGCCGACAGCATGAACACCATCACCGCACCAGAGGCGATGCCCGGTTTGGCATGCGGCAACACCACCCGCCAATGAATCCGCCACCAGGGGGCCCCCAGATCATCGGCAGCCTCGATCTGGTTGCTGTCGAGCGACTGCATCGCGTTATACAGCGGAAACAGCATGAACAGCACATAGGTATAGACCAGCGTCACCACCACCGGGCTGTAGCCATCGATCCAGCGGATTTCCTTTGATATGATCCCCAGCGCCATCAGCGCCGCGTTCAGCGGCCCTTTCAGGGTCAGGATGATGTACCAGGCAAACGACCGCAGCACCTCTGACACCCACAACGGCACGAACAGCAGCAAGAACAGCGTTGGCAGCGACCTCGGCGACACCACCTTGGCCAGATAGAACGCCAAGGGATAGGCCAGCAGGAACGTCAGCAGCGTCACGACACCGGAATAGAAGATGGTCAGGATGAACACCTTGACCCGGGCCGCCACCATCAATTCCAGGCCAAACAGCGGGAACTTCACCGCGTTCCCGAAGATCTGGCCATAGTTGTTCAGCGAATAGACATCTTTCGGCCCGCCCACATCCACCACCGGCAGATAGGGCCGGAACGAGCTTTCCAGCAGCTTGAAGTCCGGAAGGATCACCAGAACCACCAGCCAGAAGAACGTCAGACCGACAAAGCTGAAGGTCAGACCACGGCCATAACGGCGAAACAGCTCATGCATCGGTCAGCCCTCCGTGGTGGTGTCAGGCAGGATCGAGCTGTTTCTGGCGTCAAACGCCATGTGCATCCGGCTGCCTGCTGCCGGAACCGTGGCAGCGCCATCGTTGCGCAGTTCCGCCACCAGCCCGGTTCCGTTTTCGGTGACAGCGTGAACCGAGATGAAATTGCCCTCAAACGCCACTTCGGTCAGGGTCACCGGCACCGAATTTTCGGCCCCGGGTGCGGCTTGCAGGATCATGTGTTCGGGCCGGACATACAGTTTGCCAGCGGAAACCCCATTGGCCAGCCGCGCCTTGAAATTGCCGATCCGGGTGACGAATTGCGCCATGCCATCGGCGCGGGCACCAATGGCGCCGGTCAGGATATTGTTTTCCCCGACGAAAGCGGCGACAAAGCCGTTGACCGGGTTGTTGTAGATGTCGCGCGGGTTCGACACCTGTTGCAACCGGCCCTGGCTCATCACCCCGACCCGGTCCGACATCGCCAGCGCTTCGCCCTGATCGTGGGTGATGTAGATAAAGGTGACACCGGTGCGTTTCTGAATGGCGCGCAATTCGGCCCGCATGTGCTGGCGCAGCTTCAGATCCAGCGCCGACAGCGGCTCATCCAGCAGCATCACCGACGGCTCCACCGCCAGCGCACGGGCAATGGCCACCCGCTGTTTCTGGCCGCCGGACAGTTGGCTGATCATCTTGTCGGCGCTGTAATGCAGATCGACCAGCGCCAACAACTCATCGGCCCGTTTACGCCGCGCCGCCTTGGCAACGCCGCGCACTTCCAGACCAAAGGCGATGTTTTCCCACACCGGCATCAGCGGGAACAGCGCCAGGTTCTGAAAGATCAGCGCGGTGGGGCGCTGATTGGGCCGCGCGCCCCGCATATCCTTGCCACCAATGCGGATCACCCCTTCGGTCGGGTCGGTAAAGCCGGAAATCATCCGCAGGATCGTGGTCTTGCCACAGCCCGACGGCCCCAGAAACGAAAAGAACTCGCCTTCCTTGATGTCGACAGTCACATGATCGACCGCCCGAAACTTGCCAAAATCGCAACACACATTGTCCAGATCGATGCCAGCGCCCATCAGATCGTTCCCATCCCCGTCGGTCTTGTTCTATTTTTTTGCAGCCTAGCAGGCCCTTTTGTCACGGCGCAATCAGAATTGCCGTAGCAAGGGATGCCCGGGCACAGCCCAATAGAACACGCCGGGTCTTTGCAGACCCGGCGTGTTCAAGAAAATCACAAGATCAGGATGCCTTGTACTTGTCTGCATATTCGCCGCGCTTGGCGATGAATTCGGCAGACTGTTCCGGCCACCACCACAAAGCCGCCAGTTTGGCGTCATCGAAAGCGGCATTGTAATAGGCAGCGACTTCAGGATCGAGCATGTCACCCGAGCCCTTGCCAACCGGGTTCGACGAGAAGGCGGTGGCCCACATCGCAGCGCCTTCGGCGGTGGAAACCCATTTGGCCAGTTCATGCGCCTGATCGACGTTGGCGGCGTTCTTCATCAGCACGAAACCCTGATGCCAGGCAAAGGCGCCTTCGGTGGGGGCGGCATAGCCATAGCCATCGTTGCGCAGGTTGAAACCGGTTGAATCCCAGCACAGACCGACGGTTGCGCCATTGGCGACAAAGCCTGCGTTGGCTTCGTTTTCGCCCGACCAGAACTGCACCACGTTGCCTTTGGCAGCGACGGCTGCAGCCAGGGCAATGTCCCACAACTCGACCATGGCACCCATGTCGGTATAGCCATCGATCCATGGACGCGGCAGTTTGCCGGTGGCATCCAAATAGCGGCCCATCGCGGCCAGTGCCGAATGCGGGCGCAACACAGCCTGGTTGGCCGGGTCGAACAGCGCCCCCAGTGACGGCGGATCGCCCAGAACAGCGGCTTCCTTGTTGTAAACCAGCGCCTCGGTGCCCCAGACCGACGGCACATAGAACAGCTTGCCATCGGCGCGCGAGCGTTCACCGGCAGAGCCATCGGCCAGACCCGGCAGATAGTTGTCAATCGCCAGTTTGGCTTCATCAAACGGGGCCAGCAGGCCGTTCGAGTTCCAGCCGCCCCAACGGTCGATCGTCGGCTCGATCATGTCGATGCCGCCGGCTTCCACCGCCACTTTTGCCGCGGCGAACATGGTGTCCTGATCCGGCTGTTCGGTGAAGTTAACCGTGATGCCGGTCGCCGCAGTAAAGGCCGGGAACACTTTTTCGGCCAGCACGGGATAGCCGGCCCAGCCGGTAAAGTTCAGCTCACCCGACGAGGCCAGCGCCTTGCGCGAGATCAGCGCCGGGGCGGCCAGGATGCCTGCGCCCACCGCTGTCCCCTTGAGGAACTTGCGGCGGTTGAATGTTGAAGATGTTGTCACGATGTCGTCTCCCATTGTCTTGTCAGACGTATTGACTGTTGCTTGCCTGCGTTTGTCGTCGAAGGGGCACCGGCTGTTTCTTACAAACCTGTGACAGCCCCATGACAGCAGCAGCGCAGGGATTGTTGACGCCTGCGCGCTTACCTTTCTCGGATTAGGGGCGCGAGTCAACATGGCCGTTGATCAGGTTGCCGGATTGTGACGGCACAATTGGCAATGTTTGCGGGCATCTGCTCCAAAACGCGCCCCTTGGCCGATGCGCAGGGCGGCACCGGCATTCAGCGCCCTTTGGTGCGCAATTCTCCGGCAGCGCCGCGATATTTTGCCACCACGCCACCCACCCGCGCCGCCACCGCGCCCCGCAGCTTTGCCGCCCCCAGATTGCCTTGCAGCCGAACCAGCGCTGCCTGTACTGCCGGGCGCGGCCAGTAATAGCGCACCCGGTCCGACAGGCCCGCCAACAGATCATCACCCTCGGCCAGATAGCCTTGCCAATGCACCGGGTCCGCCGACATTTCCGCCCGCAGGGTTTCCAGCACCTGTGACGGTGCCGCCATATGCTGTTCTTCGGAGGCCAGATCCGCGATAGCCCGCGCATAGGCCCAGGTCAGTTCCGGCCCTACCTTCAGAATGGCGAAATGCCCCGCCACCAGTGCCATAAGCGCGCGCTCGGTCTGGTAATCGGTGGAATGCGCCTCGAACACCACCCCCGGCAGGTCTGCCACTGCGGCAGACAGGCCCTCTGCCCCGGCAGGGTCAAAGTGCATGACATCGTGGTTGGAAAAATCCACCCCCGGCTGCACCACGATCGCTGCGACCCGGGCAAAGGCCGCCCCCAGCCCCCGGCGGGCAAAGGCCTCCCGGTGCAATTCAAGCACATGGGCGGCGGCATCGGCGCGGGTCACCTGCACCGCCCCGCTGCCCGCCACTTCGCCCCCCGGCACCGGGACTTCGGTACCGATCACATAGACCGGCATCGGCCCGCCAAAGCGCTGGGCGGTTTCCTCGGACACCTGTGCCAGATCAGCGGCCCGCGCCGCCATCTCGGTGTCAGCCAGCGCACCGTCATCGGCACAGGCCATCGAGGCATCAAGGTGGATCTTGCTAAACCCCGCTGCGACATAATCCGCCACCATCACCCGCGCCTTTTCCATCGCCCGCGCAGCCGGTTCCTTGCGCCACGGATTGGGGCCCAGATGATCGCCGCCCAGCACCAGCCGCGCCGGGTCAACGCCTTCGGCGCGGGCAAGCGCCTCGACAAAGCGGCGAAAGGCCGGGGGGGTCATGCCGGTGTAGCCGCCGAACTGGTTGACCTGATTGCAGGTGGCTTCGATCAGGATCGGGCTCCTGTCGTTCCGATAGGCCGCCAGGATCGCCGCCAGCGTTTGCGGATGGGCGGTACACCATGAGGGTATCCCGGTGGCGCGGCCATTGCGGTTGGTGGCAACGATGTCGGTCAGAACGCTCATGCCCTGCCCTCCAGAAACGCGTCGATGGCGGCGGGGGTGCTGTTGCCCTCCATCGGGCCGAGGCTTTGCACCGCCAGCGCCCCGGCGGCATTGGCGCGCAGCAGCGCCTGTGGCAGCGGCATCCCCATGGTGAACAGTGCGACAAAGGTGGCGCAGAAACAATCGCCGGCACCGGTGGGGTCGACCACCTCGACCCGGTGTCCGGCAAGGTCGATAGCCTGCAGATCGCTGCCCATGCCGATGCAGCCTTGTGCGCCGCGTTTCAGCACCACCGCCTGTGCGCCACCCCGGATCAGGCGGCGGGCGTAGCTGGCAAAGGCCTCACCCGGAAACAGCAGATCGGCGTCATCGTCGCTGGGCAGTACCAGTGCCGCCCTGGCCACCAGATCGTGAAGTGTCGCCATGTAGCCCGTGTCGCGGATCTCTTCGCGCCGGACATTCGGGTCCAGTGACAGGGCGACCCCGGCACCCATCAACCGGGCCACCAGATCGGCGATCCGGCTGCGCATCCCGGGTTCCCCAAGCGCCGAGCCTGACACGTGCAGGACTGTGACCCCCGCCGCCAGCATCGCCGCCGCCGCCTCGGCCCCAGCGGGGAAATGCGCTGCAGCCGAGCGGGCGATGTTGAACACGAACTCGCGGGAGCCGTCGTCATTATAGCTGACAAAGGCGCTGCCGGTGACTTCGCCTTGGATGGTGCGGATCAGCCGGTCATCGACGCCGTCGGCGACCAGCCGGGTGCGGATCACCCGGCCAAAGGCGTCATCTCCGACGGCCCCGGCGAAAAGCGCCTTGGCCCCCATCCGCGCCGCCTGATCGATGAAAATGCCGGGGGCACCGGAGGGGAACGGTCCGAGGTAGCGGGCGGGTTGCAGGTGGTGGCCGCCTTTGGTCTCGCAGACGAACTCGACGAGAAGTTCGCCTATGGATGCGATGGTGATGGGCATGGTTCCTCCGGGGGAAAGTGAAGCATGCGGAAGGGGGTGAGGTAAAGGGGCGGAGAAAGCAGGGGGTGTCCCGGAGTGGAACGATTTGGAGTGTGTGGGATTACAATGGGTTAGGGTGGTCGCGTTAAGGGGAATTTAAGGAATGGGGTGGGGCGGAGCGAGGACACCGGGCCGGCCACCGGAAAAAGAGGTGTGGCTGAATGCTGGCCCTACGGATCTCCAAGATTTGGAGCGGTACGACCCTTGATGGACCCGCCACCCGTTCGGCAGGCCCCATCGGGCCTGCCGCACAGCAACAGTGCCGCGAAACCGCCCGGTTCCCAAAGGACCGGGGAGCGCCTGCCCCCCGCAGGGCGGGCGCTTCGCTTCGCCGGGGCAGGCGCTTCCCTCTGTCGTTTCGTGCTCAACCAGTCCAGCGTCTCTTTGGTCTCTATGAGCGGGGCCGATCCAGTGGATCGTCTTTTCCCGCTCAGGCAGACGGCAGTTCGGTTCGGACCTTGAGACATAGGTCGGGCAGTCAGGGCGACGAGCAACTCCATCAAGAGCCATCGTACCCTAAGAATTGGGGAAGGGCGGAGCCGGGGGGAGGGTCAATCGGACTGGTCGTTGGGCAAAGAGGTGCGCCTGAAAGTACACTCTTCCCCGTTGATGGTCTATCCGTTCAAATCAGCCACTCGCCAGCAGATTGTCGAGGAGCGAACAACGTCGGGCACATTTTCAGCGTGGGAGGGCTGGGAAAAGCCATAAAATGTACTCCCAATAACCGCGTCACTTCTTGTACTGAAGCTTTGGTATAGCTGCAAAGGGCGACAAGCTCGGAGTGCTAAAGTCAATACCTCGATCGCGAGTGACAGAAATTGTAGACTTCACACTTCCAAAAGCAAATGCAGCGATAGCCAATTTTTGAAGTCCCATCAACCCGGGAAGGGTCGACCACTTCGCGCCATTTTCTAAGAAGTTCTTACGATCAAGATTTTGAGGGTTAAAATTCATTCTTACGCCGCTGAAAGAAACAGAATAGCCTTTTTCGCTTGTCACTCGGTAAAGGTCATCGCAGACTCCGCGAATCGATTCCAACCGATCATTCAACGTCGCAACCGGGTTCTCAGAATACTGTATCTCAATTGCGAGAGAATTGATTGTTTCAACGAATCTTCTTCGTTCAACGCTCCTTTGTTCTCTCCACTTCAGAAAATCATCGACATCCTCGACTTCTGTCACTATCGGAACTGCGTTCAGAAGCTCGATAGCAATTCCCTTGCAGGTGGCAGGTTGGACCACGACGCTAGCTTCGGCCAATTCTGATGAAAGCGTCCATTGCCCGGGATTTAGACGAGTAAGATTCTGATATGCATGCCGATGCGAGTCAATGAAGATTTCATTCTCCGCCCCTTTCATCCGGAAAACTTCATCACTTATCTGTATTTCGTCAAGTGCGAATTGGTCGAGATCGTATATTACTTCATTTAGAATTCCAGCAGATCTTGTTGTTTTGATCAGGTCATCTGAGCTTTGAATTGAACCAAACATGGGAATTCGAATCTTGGGCCAAACTAGCCTGTCCCAAAAAGTCAAATAGTAAAGAAGTGACTCTTGGCTTAGACGCCTACTCATACCCTCGAATTTTGGCGGGCGCTCCAATCCAGGCGTTCGTAGGACATTGAACGGATAGTTCGCCACATTCATCTTGTTGGCGATCAACACGCCTCTGACGCCTACAGGAATGGAAAGTCGTGCGTCGCTCCAGTCAGTTGAAATCATAGAGTTCACCATTTGGATTCTAGGCAAGGGTTAGATTCCGACTCCGTGAGTTCAAGAAGCTTAGCTCTTCCCCGCTCCCCTCACAAACTCGTACAGATATACTTCAGCTCCAGATAATCCTCGATCCCGTGCCGCGACCCCTCTCTCCCCAACCCCGACTGCTTCACCCCGCCAAACGGTGCCACCTCGGTGGAGATTAGCCCGGTGTTCACCCCGACCATGCCATATTCCAGCCCTTCCTGCACCCTTATGATCCGCGCATAGTCGCGGGCGTAAAAGTAGCTGGCGAGGCCGAAGATGGTGTTGTTGGCGGCTTCGATCACCTCTGCCTCGGTGTCAAACCGGAACAGCGGGGCCATCGGGCCGAAGGTTTCCTCTTGGGCCACCATCATGTCGGCACTGACGCCGGTGACGATGGTGGGTTCGAAGTAGGAGCCGCCAAGGGGGTGGCGTTTGCCGCCCTGTACCACCTTGCCGCCCTTGGCCAGCACGTCGGCGATATGTTGCTCGACCTTGGTGACGGCGTCCATGTTGACCAAGGGGCCGGTATCGACGCCATCCAGCAGTCCGTCGCCCACCTTCAGCCTTGACACCGCCACCGCCAGTTTGGCGGCAAAGGCATCATAGACCCCGGTCTGCACATAGATGCGGTTGGCGCAGACGCAGGTCTGACCGTTGTTGCGAAATTTCGACGCCATCGCGCCGACCACAGCCGCATCCAGATCGGCATCGTCAAACACGATGAACGGCGCGTTGCCGCCCAGTTCCATCGAGCATTTCATCACCTGATCGGCGGCCTGTTTCAGCAGGATGCGGCCCACTTCGGTTGATCCGGTAAAGGTCAGTTTGCGCACGGCGGGGTTCTCGCAGAACTCTTTGCCGATGTCCGACGAGCGTTTCGAGGTGATGATCGACAGGATCCCCTTGGGCAGCCCGGCGCGTTCGCCCAGTACCGCCATCGCCAGTGCCGACAGCGGGGTTTCTGCCGCAGGCCGCGCCACAAAGCCGCACCCTGCCGCCAGCGCCGGTGCCGCCTTGCGGGCAATCATCGCGTTGGGGAAGTTCCACGGCGTGATCGAACCGACCACCCCGACCGGCTGCTTGATCACCATGATCCGCTTGTCGGGCAAATGGCCGGGGATGGTTTCGCCATAAATCCGCTTGGCCTCTTCGGCGAACCATTCAACGTATGACGCGCCATACAGCACTTCGCCGCGCGCTTCGGCCTTGGGTTTGCCCATCTCAGCCGTCAGGATCAGCGCCAGATCGTCGGCATTGGCCACCATCAGGTTGAACCAGGCCCGCAGTACATTGGCGCGGTCCTTGCCGGTGCGCGCCGCCCAGATCGTTTGCGCCGCCTTGGCCGCGGCAATCGCCCGCGCGGTTTCGGCACGACCCAGGTTCGGCACTGTGCAGATCACATCGCCGCGCGCCGGGTTGCTGACGCCAAAGCTGGTGCCATCATCGGCCCCGACCCATTCACCGGCGACAAAGGCGCGGGTTTCCAAGAGTGTCGGGTCTTGCAGCAGCGCACTGAGGTTGGTTACAGCGTCAAGCATGGCGGCCTCCGGGGATGGGATGCGTTTGGAATGCATGGGCAAACCGGAATTGTCCAGCTATGCCGGGGGAAAAGGGGGCTGCAATGGATTGGGACGATGCCTATGCCAACGGAAAATACATCCCTGACGCCGGCAGCTATCCGGCACGCTGGGCAAGTGACGCAGCGGCGTTCCGCGCCGACCTCGGGCCAAGGGCACGGCTGGGCCTGGCTTACGGTGCCGGGGCGCGGCAGTGGTTCGATCTGTTCCTGCCCCAGGAGCAGCCACGCGGATTGATGCTGTTTGTCCACGGCGGTTACTGGCTGGCCTTTGGCCCGCGAGACTGGTCGCATCTGGCGGCAGGCGCACTGGCGCAGGGGTTTGCCGTGGCGATGCCGGGCTACAGCCTTGCCCCCGCGGCGCGGATCGGGGCGATGGTGCGCGAAGTGGCTGTCGCATTGGTGGCGGCAGCGGCACAGGTGGCCGGACCGGTCGTGGTCTGCGGCCATTCGGCGGGCGGCCATCTGGCGGCACGGCTGGCCTGCGCCGATGTGCTGTTGCCGGTCGCCCGGCGGCTGCAACGGGTGCTGCCGATCTCGCCGCTGACAGATCTGCGCCCGCTGATGCGGACCTCGATGACGCTGGGTCTGGACGCGGCAGAGGCGGTGGCCGAAAGCCCGGCGCTGTTGAAGCCGCGCCAGGGTGTGGCCGTGTCGGTCTGGGTCGGCGGGCAGGAGCGGCCGGTATTTCTGGATCAGGCAAGGTGGCTCGGCACCGCATGGGATGTGCCGGTGATCATCGAACCGGGGCGGCACCATTTCGATGTGATCGACGGGTTGAAGCAACCGGACAGTCCGCTGACCACCGCCTTGCTGGCGGGGGTTTGAGCCTCAGCCGGGATCCCCGGCGGCTGCCAGAGACCCCAGTGCAATGAGTTCCGGCGCACCATCCGCACCGGGCCGACCGTCCCAACCGCCCATCCAGTGGTCAACCCGCAACCCGGCTCTGGCAATCAGCCTGGCCAGCCGGGGCTGCGAGATGAAGCCGATCTGCGAGGTGGCGCAGATCGGGTCGGGATCGGCGGGGCGCTGGTAAAAGCTGTCATAGCTCGCCACCTTTCGCATCGGATCCCAGACAATATCATGCCAGCTTTCCACCGGCCCAAGCGTCGGGTGCTGCAGGGTGCTGCGGCTCAGGGCGGGGGTCCAGCTTTCCCATTCGCGTGCCAGGGGATTGCGGCTGTCAAAGATGAACCGGCCCTGTGGCGCCAGATGGGCGGCAATCGTCTGCAGAAAGGCCAGGCGGTCGGCATCGGTCAGTGCCACCTGAAAGGCATGACCGGTCATCACGATCAGATCAAAGGTCGCACCCAGACGGAGGGTCCGGGCATCGCCCTGCACCCATGTAACCCCTTGCGCACCGGGCTGCGACTTTGCAATCGCCAGCATCGCCGCTGCGGGATCAACCCCGGTGGCGCTGTTGCCCTGTTGTGCCAGCCGCGCGGTCAGCAGGCCGGTGCCGCAGCCAAGGTCAAGCACGGAACCCACCCCCAGCGCCAGTTCGCGGCACCATTCCTTGTCGGCAGACCAGCCGGTATGGCAGTCGTAATAGCGCGCAAACGCCGGGTCGTGGTACAAAGGATCGGTCATGGCATCGCTCCGAAGCGGCTTGTCCAGTTGGGCAACGGGTCGCCGGGCAGTGACGATGCGGCAAAGACCGCGCGGGCGATAGCGCGCGACAGGCAGCAGGCGGCGGCATGGCCGAGCAAAAAGGCATCGGCGACCGGGTTGGCCAATGGGCGTGCCCCGGTGGCAGCGGCAAACACCAGATCGCCATCCAGCAGCGTATGGCTGGGGACAATGGCGCGGGCGATGCCGTCCTGCGCCGCGGTGGCCAGCCGCAGGCATTCGGCCTGGGTCAGCGCGGCATCGGTGGCAACGATGGCGATGGTGGTGGCGCTGCCGGGTGCCTTGGTCGGCGGCGGCTCATGGCCGGGATCAAACCGCTCCGGCAAGCCCATGCCGCCGAACTCGCCCGCCATCTCCCACGGCGCCGCCCAGAACTGGCCAACCGGGCCGCAGGTCACAGACCCCAGCGCATTGACCGCCACCAGCGCCCCGACGGTGACACCATTGGCCAGCACCGCCGACGCCGAGCCAAGGCCGCCTTTCAACCCATGGGTGGTGGCGCCGTAACCCGCCCCCGCACTGCCAATGGCAAACTCCGCCGCCGCTGCCGCCAGCGCCTGCCGACCCAAGGCGCGATAGGGATTGTCGACCCAATCCTTGGCACCGCCATTCAGCAGATCAAACAGGATCGCTGCCGGCACAATCGGCACCTTTTGGGTGCCGACGGCATAGCCGCGCCCGAGGGCGCGCAACCCGTCCGACACCCCTGATGCGGCATCCAGCCCAAAGGCGGAACCGCCCTACAGCACCAGCGCATCGACCTGTTGCACCAGCCGGTCCGGGGCCAGCAGATCGGTTTCCCGGGTACCCGGTGCCCCCCCCATCACATGGACAGCGGCGGTAAAGGGCGCATCGGCCACCAGCACCGTCGAACCTGATCGCAGCACGGCGTCATCGGCGTTGCCGACCCGAAGGCCGGGCACATCGGTGATCAGGTTGCGCGGGCCGGGGCGCACCGTGCTAACCTTGGATCGCCAAGGCGCGCCGCACGGCGGGGCGGGCGGTCATCGCGGCGAAATGAGCGGCAAGGCGCGGGAACCGGGCAAGATCGACACCATCGCCTTCCAGCCAGCGCGACAGGGTATGCAGATACGGGTCAGCGATGGTGTACTGATCGCCGATGGCAAAGGGGCCGGTAAAGCGCCCCTCCAGATAGCTGAAGTGATCCGCCATGTTCTGGGTGACCTTGAGCGCCAGCGCCTTGACCACCGTGGGATCATCGCTCCACCGCGCGCCGCGCCGCTTGTGGGCATGGCTGACATGGACGGTGGCACAAAGATAGGCCATCAGTTCCTGTACCCTGGCAAAGCCGAACGGGTCGGCGGGCAGCAGGTTGGCCGGTGGAAAGCTCTGCCCCAGCCAGGTCAGGATGGCCGGAGTTTCGCTCAGCGTACCTTGCGGCGTGACCAGGACCGGCACCCGGCCCTTGGGGTTCAGCGTCAGATAGGGCTCGGCGCGCTGTGCGTTCCGGCTGAAATCGACCCGCACCGGTGTGTAGGGCAAGCCGATTTCCTCCAGCGTGATCAGGCTGGCGAGGGCGACGGTATCGGGGGCATAGTGGATCTGCATGGCGCGCCTTTCGGGTTTCCGGCAGGGTAGCGCAAATCCGCAGGCAGCGGGAACCGGTTTTGCCGCCCGACATGCAGATTGTCCGTGGCATCCTGTTTCTGGCGTCCGATGCCGCAGGCTATCGCACCGGGCAGAACCTGCGGGTCGATGGCGCGATCACCCGGTCGGTGTGACCGGAGGGTCCGCTTTCGTCAGATCGCCAGCGCTACCCAGGCGCCATCGCGTTTGGATGAGCGCACACAGGCATCGACAAAGGCCACCCCGGTCAAGCCGTCGCGCACCGTGGGATAGACCACCTCCGGCCCCGGATCGCCGCCGCTGCGCCGGGCTTGAATCGCGCG
This sequence comes from Paracoccaceae bacterium, assembly GCA_043736155.1. GTDB lineage: Bacteria > Pseudomonadota > Alphaproteobacteria > Rhodobacterales > Rhodobacteraceae > JANNRR01. Next base: position 54,365 of record JAYTDA010000222.1, read on the forward strand.
GGCGGCTTCGGCATAGATGGTGGCAAAGCCTTCGAGATAGCCTTCGGGATGGCCACCCGGAATGCGGGTGACCCGCGCCGCCGCCGCCCCGGCCCCGGCACCACCCCGGGTCAACAGCCGTTTGGGTTCGCCGTACGGGGTGTACCACAGGTAGTTCGGGTCTTCCTGGGCCCAGTGCATGCCGCCTTTGGTGCCGTACACCCTGAGCCGCAGGCCGTTTTCATTGCCGGGGGCAACCTGGCTGGCCCAGATCGTGCCCTTTGCCCCGCCGTGATAGCGCAGCATGATATGGGCATTGTCATCGACCCGGCGGCCGGGCACAAAGCTGTGCAGATCGGCGGCCAGCTTGTCCAGAGTCAACCCGCTGACAAAGCTGGCCAGATTGAACGCATGGGTGCCGATGTCGCCAATCGCCCCCCCGGCACCAGACCGCAACGGGTCGGTGCGCCAGTCGGCCTGTTTCTGGCCGGTGGCTTCGACCGCCTCGGTCAGCCAGTCCTGCACATATTCGGATTGCACCAGCCTGAGTTCCCCCAGATCGCCGGCGGCAATCATTTCACGCATCTGCCGGATCATCGGATAGCCGGTGTAATTGTGGGTCAGCACGAACAGCGCCCCCGATTTTTCGGCGGCTTCGGTCAGCTTTTTCGCCTCGGCCAGCGTCGCCGTCAGCGGCTTGTCGCAGATCACATGGATGCCGCGTTTCAGAAACTCCAGCGCCGGTCCGGCATGCATGTGGTTGGGGGTGACAATCGCCACCGCCTCGATCCCGTCTTTCAACCGCGCTTCGCGGATCGCCATCTGCCGGTAATCATCATAGGTCCGCGCCGGATCGATCCCGAGATCGGCACCCGACGCCCGCGACTTTTCCGGGGTGCTGGAAAACGCGCCGGCCACCAGATCGAACATGCCGTCGATCCGCGCCGCGATGCGGTGAACCCCGCCGATGAACGCGCCCTGGCCGCCACCGACCATCCCCAGCCTGATCCGCCCCGCCTTCTTTTCCGAAGTTCCCTCGATCGCCATGTCATCCTCCTGTCAGGCCGCGCCGGGCCTTTGTCCCTTGCGATTGTTTTTCGTTCAAATACTCCCGCCGGAGGCACCCGTCCGTCGGTCAGGAGCCTCCGGCGGGAGTATTTTCCGCGAAAAACAAACCTACTTGATCCCCAGCATCCGGTTGTTGGCGGCCTGATCGGTGCCGCCAACGGCGAAATCGTCAAACGCGCGTTCGGTGACGCGGATGATGTGGGCTGCGACAAAATCCGCCCCTTCGCGGGCACCGTCTTCGGGGTGTTTCAGGCAGCATTCCCATTCCACCACCGCCCAACCCGAGAAATCATATTGGGCCAGTTTGGAAAAGATGCCGCCGAAATCGACCTGGCCATCGCCGAGGCTGCGAAACCGTCCGGCCCGGTTGACCCACGATTGAAAGCCGCCATAGACGCCTTGCCGCCCGGTCGGGTTCAGTTCGGCGTCTTTTACATGGAACATGCGGATACGCTCATGGTAGATGTCGATATGCTCAAGGTAATCAAGATGTTGCAGGACGTAATGTGACGGGTCGTACAGCAGGTTGGCGCGCGGGTGGTTGCCGACCCGTTCCAGAAACATCTCATAGCTGATACCGTCATGCAGGTCTTCGCCGGGATGAATTTCATAGCACAGGTCCACCCCCATCGCGTCGGCATGATCGAGGATCGGGCGCCAGCGCCGCGCCAGTTCGTCAAACGCGGTTTCGACCAGACCCGCCGGGCGCTGCGGCCAGGGATAGACAAACGGCCAGGCCAGTGCGCCGGAAAACGTCGCCTGTGCCGTCAGCCCCAGATTGCGGCTGGCGGTCAGCGCCAGTTTCACCTGATCCACCGCCCAGTCTGCCCGGGCCTTGGGGTTGCCGCGCACCTCAGGGGCGCAAAAGCCGTCAAACGCCGCGTCATAGGCAGGGTGAACCGCCACCAGTTGCCCCTGCAGATGGCTCGACAGCTCGGTTACGGTGATGCCGTTTTCAGCGGCTTCGCCCTTGAAGCTGTCGCAATAGTCTTTGGACGCCGCCGCTTTGGCCAGATCGAACAGGCGGCTATCCCAACTGGGCACCTGTACCCCGACATAGCCGCAATCGGCGGCCCATCTGGTGATGGTTTTCCAGCTGTTGAACGGGGCTGCATCGCCGGCGAACTGCGCCAGAAACAGGGCCGGGCCCTTGATCGTTTTCATCATTCTCTCCTTGTCATGCCGTCCGTACAGGCTTTGCCAGCGGCAACCTGCCAAGGACGGCTGCCCGCGTCAATCACAAGCTGGTCTGACCAGATGCGGGGATGGCCGCATCGCCGCGCCGTCAGGCGGAGCGGAGCAGCAGCTTGGTGGAGCCGACCGCAGCGGCAATCTGCTGATAAGCCAGAGTGCGGGCAGCGGTGCCGGTGCTGGAGCGCAGCAACAGGGTTTCGGTTTCCTGCAGAATAGCCTCGGCTCTGGCGGCAACTTCCGGCAGCGCCGCAGTAGCCACCGGACGCAGCGGGCGGCTGGTGGCAAGCGGGGCATCACCGCCCCGGCTGATCCGGGCCTGGGGCAGATCGGTTGCCGCATTGGCGCTGACCAGTGCCCCCAGATCATCGGCAGTCCGCAGCAGCAGCGCCCGCGCCTCGGCATAATCGCCCGCTGCCGGGATCGCCGCTGCCACCGCCTGCAGCCGTTCGCTCAGGCAATCGACCCGGTATTCCAGTTGCGGCACCGAGGCGCAAAAGCGGGTGCTGTCTTGCAGCCCCTGCACAATGGCGCGGGTGGCGCTTTCGGTGGCGTCACCCGGTTTGCCGGATTTGGCGGCTGTGGCCTGTTCCGCTTGCGGTGTGACGCCGGATGCCGACGTGCTGTCCACCCCGCCGCCGGTCAGATCGCCGGGAAACACCAGTGGCGGCACAAACACCGGCATGCCGGAATCGACCGACAGCGCCCCGGCAAAGGCTGTCAGCGGCTGCAACAGGACCAGACCTGCCACCAGCCCTAGGGACCGCAGCGCGTTCATCGGCCACCTCCCAACAGACCCGGCAGGGCATAGCTGACCGACAGCGTCACCCGGCGATGGTCCAGCTGATCCAGCGCATCCGACAAAGCCACCGCCAGCGCCACATTGCGCAGCCCCGGTGGCCGCCAGGCTGCGCCAAGTTCGACACTATCGCCATTCAGGGCCAGGCTGGCGCCAAAACTCGGGGTCAGGCCAACACCCAAGCCGGCGAATATCCCCGGCCTGGTCTGATCCTTGGTCAGGTTGGTGCCCGCGCCCAACGACAGGATCAGCGGGTAGACCTGACCATTGGCAGCGGTCAGCCGGGAAAAACTGGTGACAGCGATCGAGGCCCCCGGATCGCGCACCGTGGCATCGCCCCAAGGCAGCAGATGGTCGAGGGTCAGACCGACATAGGTCGGCGTCGTCGCAGCCCCCATCCGGCGCGACAGTTTCAGCGCCAGATAGCCGCTATCGCCCAGATTCGCGGTCAGCGAGGTGATGTGAGCCGAAGCCTGCACCCCGACCCCGCTTTCGGCATTGCCAAAACCGAGGCCAAAGGCCGCCGAGCCATCGGCACCGGTGCTGCCCGGATTGCGCCGGGTGGTGCCGGACAGCGAGGCAAAGCCCATGCCGTCCGGTGCCCCGGTGGCCAGCGGCACCCCGATCAGGGTGGCATACAGCGCTGGCCGGTCCTGCGCCTGAACCGCTCCGGCAGCCAGCCACAGCAGGGCGGCACCCGTGCAAAAGGTCAGCCTCGGCATTGCCATGCTCCGCCCCTCCGGTTTGGTTGACCCGAGGGTAACACGGCACAGGCCCCGGCGGCAACCGGCGTGATGCCGGGGCGGGATCGCTTCGGGACCATGGGGGCAGACCGATCTGCCATTTCCCGCGCTGTCCCGAGGCCTGCCCTTGCGCAGGCGAGGGTGACCCGGGACCTCGACCCCAAGGGCACACCGACGGATTCGGGGCCCCGGATCAGGTCCGGGGCGGCGCGGGGTTGGGGTGACCGGCCGGTCCTGTCAAGCCTCAGCCGAGTTTACCCGCAGCCAGTGATGCGGCAAAGAACGGCTCGGGGCTGTCCACTTCCACCAGCTTTTTGCCATCGATCTGCCAGAACCGGTTGCCGGTGGCGCGGACAAAGCTGCGGTCGTGCGACACCAGCAGGCAACAGGCCTCCTCTGCCACCAGTTCGCCCTCCAGCGCCTCCTGGCCCTCGATATCCAGATGGTTGGTCGGTTCATCCAGCAGGTGAAAGTTCGGCTGCGCGAGGCGCAGCACCAGCATCGCCAGCCGCGCCTTTTGCCCCCCCGACAGCAACCGCAAGGGGGCGGTCTGCATGTCGATCCGGATCCCCACCCCTGCCAGCAGGCTGCGCGCCGCCTGATCGCCGACGTCGAAGTCGCCTGCGATCAGATCGGCAGAGCTGCGGTGCGGCCCCAGCGCCCCGAGACCCTGATCGGCATAGCCGGGCTTCAGGGTTGCGGCGCATTTCACCCCCGGTACCGCGGTGGTGAACGCCTGCTGGATCATCTGCACCAGCCGGGTCTTGCCGGCGCCATTGCGGCCCAAAAGCACCACCCGGTCGCCGGGGCTGATCCACAATTTGCCGGTGCGAAACAGCGGCCTGCCGTCGGGGGCCGTCACCTGGGCATCTTCCAGCGCCACCAGCGCGCGCGCATGGCTGCCGCTGTGGGTCAGCCGGATCGCCCCGGCGGACCGCTCGCTCCAGGCCGGTTTCGCCGCCTGTTCGATCTTTTCGGCGCGGTCCGACAGTTGTTTGGTTTTTGTTATCAGCAGGTCGGAGCCGGAGTTGATGCCGATGTTTTTCAGCTTTGCCGCCTGTTTGCGCAGCTGCGCCGCCTGTTTCAACTCATTGGCATGGCGGCGCGCCGTGGCCTGATCCGCCTCTGCCAAAGCCGCACGGGCGCGGCTGTAGGGCAGGGCAAAGCTGTGGCTGTCTTCGGCGCGCAGAAACAGGGTGCGGTTGGTGACGTCATCCAGAAAGGCGCGGTCGTGGCTGGCGATCAGCACCGGCAGATCGCGCGGCAATTGTTTCAGCCAGCGCTGCATCTGGCCGATCCGCTCAAGGTCAAGATGGTTGGTCGGTTCATCCAGCAAGAGCGCATCGGGTTGCGTCACCCAGATCCGGGCCAAGAGCGCCATGCGTTGCCAGCCGCCGCTCAGCGCCGACAGTGGTCGGTGGCGCAACTCCTCCGGCACTTCCAACTCATCCAGCACCACATCGACGCGCCAGCTTTCACTTTCCGCCTGGTCCGGGTGCAGCGCTGCCGTCACCGCCTGCTGCACCGTCAGTGCGGCGAGGGGGGCGGGCACATCCTGTTCCACCAGCCCGGTCCGCATGCCACGCGACCGGGTGATATCGCCGGTGGTGGGGTCAAGCTGCCCGGCAAGGCAGCGGAGCAGGGTGGATTTGCCGCGACCGTTCGCCGCCACCAAGCCCATACGGTCGCCGCCGCGCAACTCCAGTGTCAGCCCGCTGAACAGCGGGGTGCCCAGGGTGATCCCGAGGTCTTTGGTATTGATCTGCGCCATGATCGCCCGGTTTCCTGACCTCTATTGCCTGATCGGGCTGCGGGGGTTTCCTTTACGGCGGCTGGCAGACCAGCGCACCTTTGGGGCAAATCGGGACGATTGCGCCGGATCAGCCCTGCAACCGATGGTGCAGGGCCGCAACGGGGCCGGGCTGTCGATGGTGACGGTTTCTCGTTTTCACCCAGCCCTCCATTGGTTGAATGTGGCTTGGGGCGAAGCTACTGCGCCGCCAGCTTTTCTTCAAGCAGTTCGCGGACCAGCGGGATGACGCGGGTGCCGTAAAGCTCGATACAGCTCAGCAGGCTTTTCGGGTCCACCGGTCCTGCCGAATATTTCAGATCGAACCGCGCCACCCCCAAAGCCCGCACCGTTGCGGCAATCTTGCGCGCCACGGTTTCCGGCGAGCCGAGGTACAGCGAGCCATGGTTGATTTCGCGTTCAAACTCATCGGGTTGCAGCGGCGGCCAGCCGCGTTCCGCACCGATCTTGTCGCGCATTTTCTTGTAACCGGGGTAAAAGGCTTCCCGCGCCGCCTGATCGGTGGCAGCGACATGGCCGGGGGAATGGACCCCGATCGGCAACGCTTGTTTGCCCGCCTGTGTCCAGGCGCGGTGATACAGCTCGACATAGGGTTTGAACCGGCGCGGATCGCCGCCGATGATCGCCAGCATCATCGGCAATTCGTGGGCAACCGCCCGCACCACCGATTCCGGGCTGCCGCCAACGCCGATCCAGGCCGTCAGCGCCTTGGATTCGGGGCGCGGATAGATCGTGGCATTGCGCAAGGCGGGGCGCAGGGTGCCGGACCATGTCACCCGTTCCTGGCGCAGCAGTTTGGCGAACAGGTCGAGCTTTTCCTCGAACAGGGTTTCGTAGTCGCGCAGTTCCAGACCGAACAGCGGAAAGGATTCGGTGAAGGACCCCCGGCCGAGGATCAGTTCAGCGCGGCCGTTGGACAGCGCATCCAGCGTGGCAAACCGCTGGAACAGGCGCACCGGGTCGTCGGAGCTGAGCACGGTAACGGCAGTGCCGATGCGGATGCGGGAAGTGCGGGCGGCAATCGCGGCCATCACGATCTCTGGCGCGGAAACCGCGAAATCGGCGCGGTGATGTTCGCCGATGCCGATGAAATCGACCCCGGTCTGATCGGCCAGCACCGCCTCATCGACCAGATCGCGGATCACCTGGGCATGGCTGTTCAGGCCACCACCGGCGCGGGCGGTGACATCGCCAAAGGTATCAAGGCCAAGTTCGACAGGTTGGGTCATCGGCAGGGGTTCCTTTTACCTGGCGCAGATTTAGGGCCGCAGCCGGGTCTGTGCAATGGCACGCGCGGTGCGCCGGTGCGCTGAGTTCTGCGCGTTGGTGCAGCGGGAGGCAGCGATCCCGTCGCCGTCGGGAAACCTGCGCGCAGTGACAGGTGGCCCTGCCGGGCGGAAGCCGGGGGGGCTTCGCGCCCCCCCGGACCCCCCCGCGGGATATTTGTGAACAGAAAATGAGACCAGCGCGTCAGAAAGGGGCGGGGGACAAGAGTCAGATCACCTGCAGCATCGCCTCGCCGCTGGAGGTTTCACACATCCCCGGCTTTTCCGGTTCACTCAGATGCTGCACCACGCCATCCACCACATAGGCGGCATAGCGTCTTGACCGGGCGTGAAACCCGCTTGCAGGGGCATCGAAATTCATCCCGATGGCCGTGGTCAATGCACTGACCGGGTCTGCCAGCATCGCAATGCCCGCAGCCGTGGCACCGGTGGTTTCCCCGAACCGCGCCATGACATAGGGGTCGTTGACCGACAAACCGATGATTTCATCGACACCCTTGGCGTCAAACGCCGTCTTGGTGCGGATGAAACTGGGCACATGGGCGGTGGTGCAGGTGCTGGTAAAGGCACCCGGAAAGCCGAAAATCACCACGTTGCGCCCCGCCAGCAGCGACGACAGCGCCACCGGTTCCGGGCCATTGGCCCCGATGCGCAACAGGGTGGCGTCTGGCAGGCGGCTTCCGACGGCAATGGACATGGGGTTTTCCCTCGCTTGTGTTTGCAATGGCATGGGATATAGGCTTTGCGCCGTGCCGGGGCCAGACCAAAGCACCCCGGATCAACGGCAATTGTAGCGGAGACACCATGACAGAGGCAGGGATCACAGAGGCTGGCATCACGGAGGCTGGTATCATCGTGATCGGCGGCGGCCAGGCAGGCGCGGCTTTGGTGTCAAAGCTGCGGTCAAACGGCTATGCCGGGCCCTTGACCCTGATCGGCGCCGAACCGGTGCCGCCCTATCAGCGCCCACCGTTGTCCAAGGGCTATCTGCTGGGGGAAATGGCGCTGGACCGGTTGTTCCTGCGCGGACCCGACTGGTATCAGGGGCAGGATATCAGTCTGATGCTCGGCGATGCCGCCACCGCGATCGACGCTGCGGCGCAAACCGTGACGGTGGCGGGGCAGGTGCTGGTTTACGACGAACTGGCGCTGACCACCGGGTCGATCCCGCGCCGGTTGCCTGCTGCCGTTGGCGGCGACCTGCGGGGCGTCTATGTGGTGCGGACCCTGGCGGATATCGACGCGATGGCACCGGAGTTCGCCCCCGGCAAGCGGCTGGTGGTGATTGGCGGCGGCTATATCGGGCTGGAAGCAGCGGCAGTGGCGGCCAGACGCGGTGTATCGGTGGCGGTGGTGGAAATGGCGCCCCGCATCCTGCAGCGGGTGGCGGCACCGCAAACCTCGGACTACTTTCGCGCGGCGCATCAGGCGCATCGGGTCGAGGTGATCGAAGGCGTCGGGTTGGAGCACTTGCTGGGCAGCGGCCATGTGACGGGGGCGCGGCTGACCGATGGCCGCGACCTGGCGGCGGATTTCGTGATTGCCGGGGTCGGGATCGTGCCGGATGTGGCTTTGGCAGAGGCCGCCGGGGTTGCGGTTGAAAACGGTATCCGCACCGATGGCCAGGGTCGCACCTCGGTACCACATATCTGGGCCGCCGGGGATTGCGCCTCGTTCCCGTGGCAGGGCGGCAGGCTGCGGCTGGAATCGGTGCAGAACGCGATTGATCAGGCGGAATGTGTCGCCGACAACATGATGGGCGAAGGCCGGGAGTATCGGCCGACGCCGTGGTTCTGGTCGGATCAGTATGACATCAAGCTGCAGATCGCCGGGCTGAACACCGGCTATGACCGGATCGTCACCCGGGGTTCAGCGGATCGGGGCGACGGGGCAACGGTATCCTTTTGGTACTATCGCGGCGATCAGTTGCTGGCGGTCGATGCGATGAACGATCCACGGGCCTACATGATCGGCAAGCGCCTGCTGGAAATGGGGCGCAGTGCTGATCCGGCGGTAATTGCCGATGCGTCGCGCGATCTCAAACCCTTGTTGAAATAACCCGCCGTTGCCCTTGGGCGCACCCCTCTCCCTCTGGGAGAGGGGCTGGGGGAGAGGGGGCTGGCACACCACAAGACGGCAGGGGGCAGGGTGCGGATCATCGGCGGACAGTTTCGCGGGCTGGGCCTTGCCCCGGTGGGCAAGGGCGATCCTGCGGCGCATCTGCGCCCGACCTCGGACCGGGTGCGGGAGGCGATCTTCAACCTGCTGGTCAATGGCGGTTACGGCGATCCGGTCGCGGGCGCGCGGGTGCTGGACCTGTTTGCCGGAACCGGGGCTTTGGGGCTGGAGGCCCTGTCGCGGGGTGCCGCCCATTGCACCTTTGTTGACAGCGGGGCCAAAGCCCGCAGCCTGATCCGCGCCAATGTGGCGCTGACCCATACCGAAGCCGTCACCCACCTGTACCCGCGCGATGCCACCGGACTGGGCCCGGTACCGGGGGACCCGTTCGATCTGGTGTTTCTCGATCCGCCCTATGGCCTTGGTCTGGGCGAAAAGGCGATGGCTGCGGCGCTGGCGGGTGGCTGGATCAGCCAAGGGGCATTGGTGGTCTGGGAAGACACTGTTGCCCCGGTGCCGCCATCGGCCCTCGACCCGGTCGATCAGCGGCGCTATGGCGATACCTTGGTTTCCCTGTTCAGGCATTCCCGATGACCCGTCCTGCTGCCGTGATTTTCGATTGTGACGGGGTGCTGGTCGACAGCGAAGGCCCGGCGCTGGATCTGCTGGGGGCAGATCTGGCGCAGTATGGCCTGCCGATGAGCCATGCCGAGATGACCCGGCTGTTTGTCGGCGGCACCATTCCCGGAGCCGGTGCCATGGCCCGCGCACGGGGCGCGCTGTTGCCCGAAGATTGGGCCGCGGATTTCTATCGCCGTCTGTATGCCCGGCTTGCGGCGGGCACCCCGCTGATCCCCGGGGTGATGGCCGTGCTGGATGCGCTGGATGCTGCGGGCATTCCCTATGGTGTCGGCTCGAACGGGTCCGATGAAAAGATGCAGATCACTCTGGGCCAGCACCCTGATCTGCTGGCGCGGCTGCAGGGGCGGCTGTTTTCCGGCCAGACCCTGGGGATGCTGAAGCCGGAACCGGGGCTGTATCTGGCGGTTGCTGCGGCGCTGGGGGCGGCACCGGCCACTTGCGTGGTGATCGAGGACAGCCGCACCGGTGCGATGGCGGCGCGCCGGGCCGGGATGCGCTGCATGGGCTTTGCCCCCGGGGGCGATGGGGCTTTGCTGCGAGCCGAAGGGGCGCAGATTTTCCACAATATGGGCGATTTGCCGGGGTTGCTGGGGATTGGGTGAGGCGGACGGGATGTCCCGGGCCGGGCCGGGACGGTTTCGGGGTGAGGGATTACAGGGGGTTACGCGGGAGGGTTAAGGATTTGTTGGGGATTGGGGGGGCTTTTGTTGGGGGGGGATGAAGCGGTGCCGGAGCGGCAGGGTGAACCCCGCCCTGCGTTTGCGCTGTCGGCGGATCGCGGTTAGGCTGGTGTTAACCACGCCGGTTGAGTGTGGGCAGGGGAGGCGGGCGCGATGAATCACCTGTGTTACGGCGACAACCTTGCGGTGCTGCGCGACAGCATTGCGGATGGATCGGTGGACCTGATCTATCTGGGCGCGCCGTTCAATTCGAATGCCAGCTATAATGTGCTGTTCAAGGGTGCGGGTGGGTCGCACTCGGCGACGCAGATCGAGGCGTTTGACGATACCTGGCATTGGAATGACAGTGCCGAGGCGGCGTTCGGCGATGTGGTGCGCGGGGCGAACGCGGCGTAGCAGCGAACCCTGAGTCAAAGCTCCAATTGATGACGTATGCTGTCATAGTGAATCCGAACCATCTCGCTGGACAATTCGCTTACTTGTTCGAGTACCGACCAAAATCCCATTTGGCCGAACGACCAAAGTGCAAGTCCAAGATCGCCATCAAACCCTAATTTGCACCTTTGAACAATTTCGTAGGCTTCTTCTTCAGCAATATGCCTGCCAATTTGCGAACAAACATATGCGTAACTTCCGGGGTGGTTTAGTTTGAACGAACTCCAGTCAAATTCGCAGCGCCCTTCCAGTCTTATAATAGCGCGGCTGATGATCCATCCTTTGTCGTCGGCTCGACCAATTTGTTTCAGCATTCTCAGAACTAAGGCAACATCCCCTTCGTATGCTATTACCTTTGCTGCGCGCCAATCCTGTGTCTCAGACCAGTATTCATAGATTAAATTGTAGTCTAGGAGGGTTTCGTCCCTCGAAAAGGCCTTCAACCACCGCGCCCGAGCATCGGAAGATCCCCTTCCGAGCCAAAAATCAAGAACATCCTTACGTGTAGGGGCCGAAAAATGCTCATAAAGGAGCGACAACATTGAGTCTATGCGTCGTCTATGGCTTGGCGAGCTTGCCCAGGTGGTCAAGAGCCGAGTGGCTAAGTCATCAAGTTGGATCATGTTCTCGTCTTTTCTTGCTATTCTCCTAAGTCTGGTGCGTATGGCACTATATACCTTGGTGTTAGAGTCTAACAGCATCTCTGCTGCGCTGCACAACTCTGCTGTCGAAAGGCAGGCCATGAAGGCGTGAAGAAGAGTTGCCTGAATTTCGTTACCTACTGAATCTCGCTCGCAATGAATAATGCGATCCAACTTACTCTCAAGACTTAATGTATCCATAGTTGTTCTCGCGCTAATCCCACCTGCCAACAGTATAGTACTGCATATTGCCTGCGTATAGCTTAAGTTGGTCGGTGGGTTAAATAAAGCTCGCAATCTGACCACGCATAGTGACTATTTGCAACCTGTATATTGGCGCGAAAAGCGAGGGGCGGGCCATCGTGTCGGTCAAGGTGGGCGACAATGTGGGGGTGGCGATGATCCGCGACCTGCGTGGACTGACCGAGCGCGAGGGGGCGCAGATCGGGGTGTTCCTGACCCTCGCCGAACCGTCGCGCCCGATAGTGAGCGAAGCCGCCGGGGCGGGGCTGTGCGACATCGCCGGGTTTGCCTCGGTGCCGCGCATTCAGATTGTCACCATCGAACAGGCGATGGCTTTGCGGGAACGCGCAGTGGAGATGGCTTTGCGGGAACGCGCAGTGGAAATGCCCGCCCGGCGCGACGACACCTTCAAGAAGGCACAGCGTGAAGAAAAGCGGGGCGCGCAGGGGAAGATGAACTTGTGAGCGGGGCGAGGGCGGGGTGAACCCCGACCTACGGGACGGTGCGGTTACTCGCGCGGGTTGACGAGTCGCGGCGGGGGAAGATGGACTTGTGAGTGGGGTGGAGTCGTGGTGAACCCTGACCTACGGGGTGGATCGGTTGCCTGCGCGGGTGGAGGGGTTCAAACCGGCGGCGCAGGAAGGGGATGGGTCGCGGCGGGGGAAGATGGGTTTGTGAGTGGGGTGAGGGCGGGGTGTACCCCGACCTACGGGGCGGAGTCGGG
>JAYTDA010000223.1:0-13548 GCA_043736155.1 Paracoccaceae bacterium
CGGCCGCCCTCCCGCGCACGTCCCAAAACTAGCGAGTCATGGGACAACAGCAATATGCAAGGGTGCGCATCCCTGCGCACCTTTGCTATCTGCGCGCGCCCACCCGGCGCGCGTTTTCCCTTGATCCCAAAGGCCCACGATGGATTATTCCAAGAATACCAATGCCAAGACCGCCACCGGCAATCCGCGGTTTGACGGGTTGAACCAGATCGGTGCCCCCAAAGCCAAACCGGCGCTGAGCGCCGAAAAGGCCGCGTTGCTGGCCAAGATGAAAGCGGCGTTTGAGGCGAAGAAGAAGGGGTGACGGGCGGGCAAGGGGGAACTTGACCTCATGTACGTATTCACGTACATTGCGTCCGATGCGAACCCTTTCCTCCACCGAGCTTCGCGCCAACCTGTCGGCTGTCATGGACCGGGTGAATGACGACCATGAACCGGTCATTGTCCACCGCGCCAAGGGCAAACCGGTGGTGATGGTCAGTCTTGAAGACTGGGCCAGCATGGACGAGACGACCTATTTGCTGTCGTCACCCGCCAACAAGGCGGTTCTGATGGCGTCGCTTGCCGATGCCAAGGCGGGGCGGTTTGTGGCCAAAACCATCGAAGAGCTGGAGGCGATGGCGGAGGAATGAACCTGATCTTCCGGCCACGGGCATGGGAGCAATTCCAGTTCTGGCAAGAAACTGACAAGGCCACCGTCAAGAAGATCAACGCCCTGATAAAGGAATGTCTGCGCCATCCGTTTGAGGGGACGGGCAAACTGGAACCGCTGAGCGGCGACCTGGCAGGGTACTGGTCGCGCCGGATCGACCGTGAACATCGTTTGGTCTACCTTGCGACAACAGATGCCCTAGAAATCCTGACGTGCCGTTACCACTACTCTGGTTGAGCGCATCCTGCGCCCTGCATGGTGATGAGTCGCGGCCCTGCGCCCGCTTGTGATCACACGTTTCCGCCATGTGATCACAAATCGCCGATTTCCGGCGCTAACATTGCAAATCCCGCAGTCATTTCTTTTTTCGTTACCATTTCCATGCCATAGCGCGCTGAACAGCCGGTGCCCACGCAACGGCGGCACCATGCAAAGGGCTGGCAGATGAACATCCACGAATATCAGGCCAAGAAACTGCTGCGCGATGCCGGGGTGCCGGTGTCGGATGGCCGGGTGGTGTTGCGGGCGGAGGAGGCGAAGTCTGCCGCCAGCGAACTGGATGGCCCGCTGTGGGTGGTCAAGGCGCAAATCCATGCCGGGGGTCGCGGCAAGGGCCATTTCAAGGAAGCCGAGGCGGGGGAAAAGGGCGGTGTGCGTCTGGCCAGGTCGGTGGGAGAGGCGGCGGAACAGGCCGCCCGGATGCTGGGCCGCACTTTGGTCACCCGCCAGACCGGTGCCGCCGGCAAACAGGTCAACCGGATCTATATCGAAGACGGTTCCGACATTGCGCGCGAGTTCTATCTGGCGCTGCTGGTCGATCGTGGCTCCAGCCGCATCTCGATCGTGGCCTCCACCGAAGGCGGCATGAACATCGAGGAAGTGGCGCATGACACGCCGGAAAAGATCCTCGATTTCGCCATCGACCCCGCCACCGGGTTCCAGCCGTTCCACGCCCGCCGCGTCGCCTTTGCGCTGGGGCTGGAAGGCAAGCAGATCAAGCAGTGCGTCAGCCTGCTGTCGACGCTGTACCGGTTCTTTGTCGAAAAAGACTGCGAGATGCTGGAGATCAACCCGCTGGTCATCACCACCGACGGCGATCTGAAATGCCTCGATGCCAAGATGTCGTTCGACGGCAACGCAATGTTTCGCCAACCCGACATCATGGCTTTGCGCGATGAGAGCGAGGAGGACGCCAAGGAACTGGCGGCATCGAAGTTCGATCTGAATTATATCGCGCTGGACGGTGAAATCGGCTGCATGGTCAATGGTGCCGGCCTCGCGATGGCGACGATGGACATTATCAAGCTGTACGGTGCCGAACCCGCGAATTTCCTCGACGTCGGCGGCGGTGCCACCCGGGAAAAGGTCACCGAGGCGTTCAAGATCATCACCTCCGATCCCAATGTGAAGGGGATATTGGTCAACATCTTCGGCGGCATCATGCGCTGCGACATCATCGCCGAGGGGGTGATTGCGGCCGTGCAGGCCGTTGGCCTGAAAGTGCCGCTGGTGGTGCGGCTGGAGGGGACGAACGTGGAACTGGGCAAGCAGATCATCCGGGATTCTGGGCTGAACGTGATTGCGGCGGATGACCTGAGCGACGCGGCGATGAAGGTGGTGAAGGCGGTGCGGGGGTGATGCGGATTCTGGCCATTTCGACTGTCGCTGTCATCGCGCAATTGCTCTCGTCAGCGGTGAAAGCACAGAATATTCAGTGCGACACCGGGTCGGTCACCAAAACCTATGGTGACGTGGAATGGTCAGTCTACTCCTGCGATGACGGCGTCAGCCTCGTGTTCGTCTCGACGCCAACAAGCCCGGCCAATCCGTTCTACTTCTTTCTCTCAAAGGATAAGAACGGGATGAATCTGTCGGGGGAGGGCACGGGATCCAAATCAGCTACCGACGCCGCCTATGCCGATCTTAGCGCTCTTACAGACCAAGACCGCCTGGCACTTATCGCGGCGACCAAGACCGCCCCAGTTCAAACCAACCCATAGGGTGGGTTTGCACCTCACCATCCGCCCTCAACCCCCAAGTGACCCCAATGCCCGCACCCAGCCCCTCACGCCGCCTCGTCCCGGACCTCTGGGTCCGGCCTTGGCACAATGGCGGCCAGGGCGCGCTGCAACTCCGGGTCCAGTCGGGCGACCGAGGCGTCGTAGCTCATCCTCAGGTTCATCCAGAAATCCGTGTCCGTAGCCAGATACCTGCCCAACCGCACGGCGGTATCGGTGGTCAGCGCGGTCTTTTCATGCATCAGCCGCTCGATCCGGGTGCGCGGCACGCCAATGGCGCGGGCGACCTTGCCCGCCGACAGGTTCAACGGCTCCATGAATTCCGTCCGCAGAATTTCGCCGGGATGGATCGGGGGATTGGTGATCAGCATGGTGCAGGCTCCTTAATGGTAGTCCACAATTTCGACCTCAAACGCATCGCTGCCTTTCCAGACAAAGCAGATGCGCCATTGCGCGTTGATGCGGATCGAATGCTGGCCCTCGCGGTCACCCGACAGGGTCTCCAGACGGTTGGAAGGGGGGCTTCGCAGTGCCGCCAAACTTCCCGCCGCATCCAGCATCAGCAACTTCTTGACCGCCCCACGCATCAAATCCGCCGGAAAGCCCTTTGGGACAGTTCCAGCCAGAATCGGATCAATCCGCTTGTCGCGCTTTGTGACAATCATCCCGTCCATGTATCACGCCATGATACATCCGTCAATCATCCCCGTATCACCGCGTGATACATCGGAGGCGCCATGTCTGTTCTTGTCGATAAAACCACCCGTCTGATCTGCCAGGGCTTTACCGGCAGCCAGGGCACCTTTCACTCCGAGCAGGCCATCGCCTATGGCACCACGATGGTCGGGGGTGTCACGCCGGGCAAGGGGGGGGAGGTCCATCTGAATCTGCCGGTGTTCAATTCGGTGCATGAGGCGCGGGCGGCCACCCAGGCGAATGCGAGCGTGATCTATGTGCCGCCGCCGTTTGCCGCCGACTCGATACTGGAGGCCATCGACGCCGGGATGGAGCTGATTGTGTGCATTACCGAAGGCATCCCGGTGCTGGACATGATGAAGGTCAAGCGGGCTTTGATCAATTCGAAGTCGCGGCTGATCGGGCCGAACTGTCCGGGCGTAATGACGCCGGGCGAATGCAAGATCGGCATCATGCCGGGGAATATCTTCAAGCGCGGCTCGGTGGGCGTGGTTTCGCGGTCGGGGACGCTGACCTATGAAGCAGTGAAGCAGACCACCGATGTCGGCCTGGGCCAATCCTCGGCGGTCGGCATCGGCGGCGACCCGATCAAGGGCACCGAGCATATCGATGTGCTGGAAATGTTCCTGGCCGACCCCGAGACGCAGTCGATCATCATGATCGGTGAAATAGGCGGGGCTGCCGAAGAAGACGCGGCGCAGTTTTTGAAAGATGAGAAAAAGCGCGGGCGGTGGAAGCCGACCGCCGGGTTTATTGCCGGGCGGACGGCTCCCAAAGGCCGCCGCATGGGCCATGCCGGTGCGATTGTCGCCGGTGGCAAGGGCGATGCGGAATCGAAGATCGAAGCGATGAAAAGCGCCGGGATCGTGGTCGCCGACAGCCCGGCGGGGCTGGGTGAAGCGGTATTGCAGGCGATTGGGTGATGCGTTTTCAAGCAATAGCCGCAGTTCTGTCGACCTTCGCACTACTGGGCTGCGAAACGCCAGTTGCCCCGCAAGCAGCCGCAACTGAACCGGCGGCGCAAGGTCAGGCCTTGCAGGTGGCATCGGGTTTCGGAGTCGATGCGGTCGCAGCCATCATAACCATCAATTCCAGGATCGCGGTGTACCTGGAACCCGGAAAAGCCACGCCGGATCAGATTGCAAAGGCCCCGGCGCGGCTTTGCGCCTACTACGGCAAATCTGTTGCTTCTGTTGAAGATATTGAACCCGCACATCCCGGCACACTTCCGGGAACACTTTACCTTGTCATCAACTGTACATGACATCGCGTAAACCGAGGTAACCCCATGACCGAACAATCCCCCAACGACATCTTTCACGCCTCCAGCTTCCTGCAAGGCGCCAACGCCGATTATATCGATGCGCTTTATGCCCGCTATGCCCGTGATCCGGGGGCGGTCGATCAGGCCTGGGCGGAGTTTTTCCGTGGCCTCGGCGACAATGACGGCGATGCCCGCAAGGCGGCGGCGGGGCCAAGCTGGGGGCGGGCGGATTGGCCACCGGCGGCAAGCGATGATCTGACGGCGGCGATGGATGGGCAGTGGGCAGAGCCTGCGAAGGACGCCAAAACGGCGGGTGCCAAGATCGCGGCCAAGGCCAGCGAAAAGGGCGTTGAAGTCACCGATGCGCAGATCCAGCGCGCTGTTCTCGACAGTATCCGCGCCCTGATGATCATCCGCGCCTATCGCATCCGGGGCCATCTGGTGGCTGATCTGGACCCGCTGGGGATGCGCGATGAAAAGCCGCACCCGGAACTGGACCCGAAAAGCTACGGCTTTACCGATGCCGACATGGATCGCCCGATCTTCATCGACAATGTGCTGGGGTTGCAGGTCGCCTCGATGCGGCAAATTGTCGAGATCGTCAAACGCACCTATTGTGGCACCTTTGCCCTGCAATACATGCATATTTCCGACCCGGAACAGGCCAGCTGGCTGAAAGAGCGGATCGAGGGCTATGGCAAGGAAATCACCTTTACCCGCGAAGGCCGCAAGGCGATCCTGAACAAGCTGGTCGAGGCGGAGGGCTATGAAAAGTTCCTGCATGTCAAATACATGGGCACCAAGCGCTTTGGTCTGGATGGGGCGGAAAGTCTGATCCCGGCGATGGAACAGATCATCAAGCGCGGTGGCGCACTCGGGGTGCGCGAGATTGCCATCGGCATGCCGCACCGCGGGCGGCTGTCGGTGCTGGCCAATGTGATGGCCAAACCCTACCGCGCGATTTTCAACGAATTTCAGGGCGGTTCGTTCAAGCCCGAAGATGTCGATGGTTCCGGCGATGTGAAATACCATCTGGGGGCATCGAGTGACCGGGAGTTTGATGGCAACAAGGTGCATCTGTCGCTGACCGCCAACCCGTCGCATCTGGAAGCGGTCAACCCGGTGGTGCTGGGCAAGGTCCGCGCCAAACAGGAGCAGTTCGGCGACAAGACCCGGCGGTCAGTGCTGCCGATCCTGCTGCATGGCGATGCCGCCTTTGCCGGGCAGGGCGTCATCGCGGAGTGTTTCGGGCTGTCGGGGCTGGTGGGTCATCGTACCGGCGGCACCATTCATGTCATCGTCAACAACCAGATCGGCTTTACCACCGCGCCGTCATTCAGCCGGTCGTCGCCCTATCCGACCGACATCGCCCTGATGGTCGAAGCGCCGATTTTCCATGTGAACGGCGACGACCCCGAGGCCGTGGTTCATGCCGCCCGTGTCGCCACCGAGTTCCGCCAGATGTTCGCCAAGGATGTGGTGCTGGATATCTTCTGCTACCGCCGCTTTGGCCATAACGAAGGCGACGAGCCGATGTTCACCAATCCGGTGATGTATACAAGGATCAAAAAACAGAAAACCACGCTGCAGCTTTATACCGAACGGCTGGTCAAGGATGGTCTGATCGCCGAAGGCGAGATCGAGGACATGAAGGCGGCGTTTCAGGCCAGGCTGAATGCCGAGTTTGAGGCGGGCAAGGATTTCAAGCCGAACAAGGCCGACTGGCTGGATGGGCGGTGGAGCCATCTGGACCGCGAAAGGGCCGAATATCAGCGCGGGTCAACCGCGATCAAGCCGGAAACCCTGCAGGAGGTTGGCGCCGCCCTGGTGCGGGTGCCACCGCAGTTCGATCTGCACAAGACCGTGGGCCGCCAGCTGGATGCCAAGGCCGAAATGTTCAAGTCGGGCAAAGGCGTCGATTGGGCCACCGCCGAGGCGCTGGCCTTTGGCAGCCTGCTGACCGAAGGCTATCCGGTCCGGCTGGCCGGGCAAGACAGCACCCGCGGCACCTTCAGCCAGCGCCATTCCGCCTTTATCGACCAATCGACCGAGGAACGGCACTATCCCCTGAACCACATCCGGGCCGGGCAGGCGCGGTATGAAGTGATCGACTCGATGCTGTCGGAATATGCGGTACTGGGCTTTGAATATGGCTACTCCCTTGCCGAACCCAATGCCCTGGTGCTGTGGGAAGCGCAGTTCGGCGATTTTGCCAACGGGGCCCAGATCATGTTCGACCAGTTCATCTCGTCGGGTGAAAGCAAATGGCTGCGGATGTCGGGTCTGGTGATGTTGTTGCCGCATGGCTATGAAGGCCAGGGGCCGGAACATTCCAGCGCGCGGCTGGAACGGTTTTTGCAAGGCTCCGCCAATGACAACTGGATCGTCGCCAACGTCTCCACGCCTGCCAACTACTTCCACATAATGCGCCGCCAGCTGCACCGCGATTTTCGCAAGCCGCTGGTGCTGATGACGCCGAAAAGCCTGCTGCGCCACCGCCTGTGTGTGTCCAATACCGACGATTTCACCAGCGGTTCTTCGTTTCACCGCGTGTTGTGGGATGATGCGCAAAGGGGCAATTCCGCCACCAAACTGCAACCCGATGCCGGGATCAAACGGGTGGTGATGTGTTCCGGCAAGGTCTATTACGACCTGCTGGAGGAACGTGACGCCCGGGGCATCGACGATATCTACCTGCTGCGGCTGGAACAGCTGTACCCGTTCCCGGCGCGCTCACTGTTCGAGGAACTGGCGCGGTTCAAGGCGGCCGACGTGGTCTGGTGCCAGGAAGAGCCGAAAAATCAGGGGGCGTGGGCGCATGTCGAGCCGCATCTGGAGCTGGTGCTGACCCAGATCCATGCCACCCAGCACCGCGCCCGCTATGCCGGACGTACCGCGCAGGCCTCGCCCGCCACCGGCCTTGCCAGCCAGCACAAAGCTCAACAAGCGGCGCTGATCAGTGATGCGCTGACGATGGAAGGAAAATAGGATGTCTGTCGAAGTACGGGTACCGACCCTGGGCGAAAGCGTGACCGAGGCCACCGTGGCGACCTGGTTCAAAAAGCCGGGCGATGCGGTGGCGCTGGATGAAATGCTGTGCGAGCTGGAAACCGACAAGGTCACAGTCGAGGTTCCGGCCCCGGCTGCCGGAACCCTTGGCAGCATTGTCGCCCCCGAAGGCACCACTGTCGGCGTCGCAGCCTTGTTGGCCACCATTGCCGAAGCTGTCGCCGGCGCGGTTGCCGCCCCGGCTGCCGCCGCCGCCGCTGTGGCCCCTGCCGCCGCCGCAAATCCCCGCGATGTCGAAGACGCGCCATCGGCCAAAAAGGCGATGGCAGAGGCCGGGATTTCGCGTGATGCGGTCGTGGCATCGGGCCGTGATGGCCGGGTGATGAAGGAAGATGTGCAAAAGGTGGTGGCGGCCCAGCCCGCCGCCGCCGCTCCGGCCCCCGCCCCCGTCACCCTGCCGGTCAGCCCGGTCGCCGCCCCGCGCGCCCCGATCCCGGCCGAGGATGCCGCCCGTGAAGAACGGGTGAAAATGACCCGCCTGCGCCAGACCATCGCCCGCCGTCTGAAAGACGCGCAAAACACCGCCGCGATGCTGACCACCTATAACGAGGTCGACATGACGGCGGTGATGGATCTGCGCACCACCTTCAAAGACCAGTTCGAGAAAAAGCACGGGGTGAAGCTGGGCTTCATGTCGTTTTTCGTCAAGGCCTGCTGCCATGCGCTGGCCGAAGTGCCGGATGTGAATGCCGAGATTGACGGTACCGATATCGTTTACAAGAACTACGTCCATATGGGCGTCGCCGTCGGCACCCCCAATGGCCTTGTCGTGCCGGTGGTGCGCGACGCCGACCAGATGTCGTTCGCCGCGATTGAAAAGAAGATCAGCGAACTGGGCCTGCGGGCCCGCGATGGCAAGCTGTCGATGGCTGAAATGCAGGGTGGTTCCTTCACCATCTCCAACGGCGGCGTCTATGGCAGCCTGATGTCGTCGCCGATCCTGAACCCGCCGCAGTCCGGCATTCTGGGCATGCACAAGATCCAGGACCGGCCGGTGGTGGTGGGTGGAGCGATCGTGGTGCGCCCGATGATGTATCTGGCTTTGTCCTACGACCACCGGGTGGTGGACGGCAAAGGCGCTGTGACCTTCCTGGTGCGGGTGAAGGAGGCGCTGGAGGACCCGCGGCGGTTGCTGATGGATTTGTGAGGGGTGGGTTGAAAACCCACCCTACGACCCAAGGAAGATCGGGGAGCACCCCGCCAATCCGGAGCCAACCATGACCCCCGAGCTGACCACCCTCGCCCTCGCCGGCCTGCTGCAAGCCGTGCAGCTGACCCTGTTCGCCATCCCGGCCAACATTGAGCTTGGCCCCCATTTCACCACCTCGCCGCGCGATACCGCGCCGCCGCGCCCGATGTCCAAAACCACCGCGCGCCTGCAACGGGCGATGAACAACCATTTCGAAGGGCTGATCCTGTTCAGCCTTGCCGTGGTGGTTGTCACCCTCAGCGGCAAGGCCAGCCCTTTCACCGCCACCTGCGCCTACCTCTACCTCGCCGCCCGCGTCCTCTACATCCCCGCCTATGCCTTTGGCCTCAGCCCCTGGCGGTCGTTGATCTGGGGCATCGGATTCCTTGCCACCATGGCCATGATCGTTACAAGCCTGCTACTCTGACCCCATCTCTTGTTCAAAAATATCCTCGGGGGGTCCGGGGGGTGGAAAACCCCCCGGCTTCCGCTGACAAAGGAGCCTCGCCTTGGCCAACTATGATCTGATCGTTATCGGTGCCGGACCCGGCGGCTATGTCTGCGCCATCCGCGCGGCGCAACTGGGGCTGAACGTCGCCTGTGTCGAGGGGCGCGAGACGCTGGGCGGTACCTGCCTCAATGTCGGCTGCATCCCGTCAAAGGCGCTTTTGCATGCCACCCATTCCCTGCATGAGGCCACGCATAATTTTGCGGCGATGGGTCTGACCGGGCCGGCGCCAAAGGTCGATTGGGCCAGGATGCTGGCTTACAAGGATGAGGTGATCGGGCAGAACACCAAGGGCATCGAGTTTCTGTTCAAGAAGAACAGGGTGACATGGATCAAGGGTTGGGCCGCGCTGCCCGCCGCCGGTCAGGTCAGGGTCGGCGATGATATCCATACCGCCACCAGCATCGTCATCGCCACCGGGTCGGAGTCGGCGCCGCTGACCGGGGTCGATGTCGATGAAAAGACCATTGTCAGTTCCACCGGCGCTTTGACGCTGGGCAAAATCCCCAAGTCCATGGTGGTGATCGGTGGCGGGGTGATCGGGCTGGAAATGGGCTCGGTCTATGCCCGGCTGGGCACGGCGGTGACGGTGGTGGAATATCTGGACCGGATCGTGCCCGGTGCCGACGGCGAAGTGGCCAAGACCTTTCAGCGGATGCTGCAAAAGCAGGGGCTGACCTTTATCCTGGGGGCTGCGGTGCAATCGGCAACTGCCGGGAAAACGGCGGCGAAAGTCACCTACAAGCTGCGCAAGGATGACAGCGAAGCCGCGCTGGCGGCGGAGGTTGTATTGCTGGCCACCGGTCGCCGCCCGTTTGTCGATGGCCTGGGACTGGCGGCCCTGGGGGTCGAATTTACCCCGCGCGGTCAGGTGCAGACCGATAGACATTACCGCACCACCATCGACGGGCTCTATGCCATCGGCGATGCCATCGTGGGTCCGATGCTGGCGCACAAGGCCGAAGATGAAGGGATGGCGGTGGCCGAAATCATTGCCGGAAAAGCGGGCCATGTGAATTACGGCGTGATCCCCGGTGTGATCTATACCTGGCCGGAAGTGGCCTCGGTGGGTGAGACTGAGGAAACCCTGAAAGAGGCAGGGCGGGCCTACAAGGTTGGCCGCTTCAGCTTCATGGGCAATGGCCGCGCCAAGGCAAATTTTGCCGGAGACGGTTTCGTGAAACTGCTGGCCGACGCCGCCACCGACCGCATCCTTGGCTGCCACATCATCGGCCCGATGGCGGGCGATCTGATCCATGAGGTCTGTGTCGCGATGGAATTCGGTGCCGCCGCCGAAGACCTCGCCCGCACTTGCCATGCCCATCCGACCTATTCCGAAGCGGTGCGCGAGGCGGCACTGGCCTGTGGTGACGGCGCGATCCATGCGTGAGCCACGCTGCCCGGCGATGGTTGGGCCATTCTCGTCAGTACAGCACCGGTGCCGCAAGACCCTCTCTCCCAACCCCTCTCCCCCAACCCCTCTCCCAAGGGGGAGAGGGGGGGCGCCAAACGGCACCGCCTGCGCCCCCCTCTCCGGCTTCGGAGAGGGGTTGGGGGAGAGGGTGTCGCCTGATTGAGCACTTCCCCCCACTCCGACCCTCCCCACAACGGGGGGGGAGAAGGACGGCGCTCGACGCACCTCACACCAGCAAATGCCGCAGCCCCTGGGTCACGTCGGTGCGCAGCGCCAGCCGCAACGAGGGCTCATCCCCGGCTTTCAGCGCCGCGATGATCTGGCGGTGATAGGGTGGCGCTTCGCTGCGTTTGACCTTTGCATAAACCGCGCGCATCGTCGGCCCCATCTGCAGCCAGACGGTTTCCACCATTGCCAGCATCGCCGGGGCCTGGGCGCGCAGATACAGGGTGCGGTGAAATTCCAGATTGGTGCGGATATAGGCGACGGCGTCGTGGCGTGCCACCGCATCGGCATTGGCGTTGTTGATGGTCTGCAACCGCTCGATCAGCGCCAGATGGGCGCGGGGCAGGGCGCGGCTGGCCAGTTCGGGTTCCAGCAGGGCGCGGATTGCCGCCAGTTCCTCGATCCGGTCATGGCTGAGTTCGGGGGTGCTGATCCGCCCCGACGATGACAGGGTCAGCGCCCCTTCGGCCACCAGCCGCCGCACCGCTTCGCGCGCCGGGGTCATCGACAGGCCAAAGGCCGCCCCCAGCCCGCGCAGCGTCAGCGCATGGCCGGGCGGCAGTTCGCCATGCATCACCTGCACCCGCAGAGTGCGGTACAGCCGTTCATGCGCAGCCAGGGCGACAGGCGGGCGGGATGCAGCAACCATGGCGCATCTGACCATGGATCGGGCGGGGGTCAATCCCGGAAACGGATCGCCTGCAGGGTGGCCCCATTCTGCTTCAGCCAGTCGCGGTGGCGCTGATAATCCGGCATCAGGTGGCGCACCACCGCCCAGAACGCCGGGGCATGGTTCATTTCCGCCAGATGCGCCACTTCGTGGGCGGCGACATAGTCCAGCACCTCGGGCGGTGCCATCGCCAGCCGCCAGGAAAACATCAGCTTTCCCGCCGCCGAACAGGAGCCCCAGCGCGAGCGGGTGTCACGCAGCGTCAACCCGGCATGGCTGCGGCTGATCCGGGCGGCATAAAGGTCACAGGCCGCTGACAGACGGTGGCGCGCCATCAGCTTTACAAAAGCCTCGATCTGCGGCCCCGGTGTGGCGGCGACGGCTGCCGGCAGGATCAGCGCATCACCCTCGCACCGGACACGGGCACCGGCCCCGGTTTCGATCCGCAGCAATGCGCCGCCAACCGGGATCACCCCGCCCACCGCCAGCGGCAGCAGCACCGGCCGCGCCGCCTGTGCCCGGCGGATCCAGCTTTCCTGCGACCGGGCAAAATCCAGCGCTTCGCCTTCCGCTGCCCAACGCGGCAACGACAGCACCACCGCCCCATCGGCCCGGCTGACCCTGAGCGAAAACCGCCGGGCGCGGGCCGACCGGCGCAGGGTGATCTTCAGGGGGGGCGTGCCGATTTCCAGCGTCTTGTCCATTGCAGGCCTTTTCGGTTCAGATGCCAGGGAGTGCGGCGCAAAAGCCTTTGACAGGCCCCGGCATATGTGGCAGTTGCCACCCTCTGCAAGGACCGATCAAAGGGAATCTCCATGCCCAAAGCTGAATGGGGCGTCAAGCGGGTATGCCCAACCACGGGTAAGCGCTTTTACGACCTGAACAAAAGCCCGATCATCAGCCCCTATACCGGGGAAGTGGTGGATATTGAACAATCGCGCCGCAAATCGACGGCAACCGTGGCAACACGGGTGATCCGCGAAAAGGAAGAAGACGTGCTGGTCGATGACATCGAAGCCGATGATGATCTGCTGGTGGCTGAAGAGGCCGAAGACGTCGATCTGGAAGATGACCTGCTGGAAGATGACGAGGATGACGCTGTCTCGCTCGACGATCTGGCCGATGTCCCGGGCGACGACGAAGAAGTCTGAGGGCAAACCGACTGGCCGGCAAACCGACTGGCCGGCAAACCGACTGGTCAGCAAACCGACTGGTCAGCAAAACCAACACCCCGGCGGGATTTTTCGCTTGAACCTCCCCCGGTGCTTGCCTAGATAGACCGCGCAGCCTGAAACGGCGGCACCCGGTGGGGTCATAGCTCAGATGGGAGAGCGCTTGAATGGCATTCAAGAGGTCGGGAGTTCGATCCTCCCTGGCTCCACCAAATTTTCAAGCAGAACAGCAGTTACAAACAGCCCCGCAAGGGGCTGTTGTCGTTTGTGACCTGCCTGGAAGGCATGGGTCATACCAGCGATCCCTTGAATTGACCCATTGCTCTGCCACCCCTTCGCGGGGAAAGCCGGGGTGGGGGTCGCTCCAGCGCTTGAGTTCAGGATGGAATGCCTCGCAAGATCAGCGGCCTGAGAGACCCCCACCCTCACCGTCCCCATGAAGGGGGAGGGGATTTCCGTGCGACCCTGGTCAATCAAAAAGGGGCCATTCAAGGGACCGTTGGCATAAGGTTCGGCAAACCCGCAAGGTGCCGAATGACCGGCCTTTCGTGCAAGCACCCCTTCGTTGCGGCAAGGCCGCGATGTTGATTTCCACCCAGAAGTGACCCATTTGGGCGCGTGATTTCCATTGAGAATTGACCGATGTGACCCTTCCGCCAAGGCAGTTTGCC
>JAYTDA010000224.1:0-22680 GCA_043736155.1 Paracoccaceae bacterium
GTGGGGCCAGTTGAAGGGACCGGAGTTCGCGGCGCCGATCATGGCTCCTTCGCGCCGGTTCGACATCGAACTGGAACTGGGCGCGGTGGTTGGCACGGCCTCTGACCGGCCGGTGACGGTGGCCGAGGCGGATGCGATGATCTTCGGCTATGTGTTGCTGAACGACTGGTCGGCCCGCGACATTCAGGCCTGGGAATATCAGCCGCTCGGCCCGTTTCAGGCCAAGGCCACGGCCACCACCATCAGCCCCTGGATCGTGACGTGCGCGGCACTGGAGCCGTTTCGCGTGTCGGCCCCGGTGCGCGAGGTGCCGCTGTTGCCCTACCTGACTGAACCCGGCCCGATGCTGTATGACATCGCACTGGAGGTGGCGCTGCAACCCCGGGGCGGCAGCGAAACCATCATCAGCCGCACCAATGCCCGCGAGATTTACTATGCCGCCGCCCAGCAACTGGCGCATCATACCACCAGCGGCTGTCCGATGAATGTCGGCGATCTGCTGGGATCGGGCACCATTTCCGGCCTCAGCAAAGACAGTCGTGGCAGCCTGTTGGAACTCAGCTGGGGCGGCAAGGAACCCATCACCATAGCGGGCGGCAGCCGCAGCTTCATCGAAGACGGTGACCGGCTGACCCTGCGCGGTGTGGCACAGGGCGATGGCTACCACATCGGCTTTGGCGATTGCTCCGGTACCCTGCTGCCCGCCTTGCCCGACCCCTACGCCCGTTGAAAGGCCGACCATGGCGAGGGCCCGTCTGATGCGCAAAGTCACGTCCTGAAGGCGCAGCTGATGCCGATCCGGATGACCGATGTCGGGGAAACAAACACCCTTGCCGGGGCTCTGGCAGTGGCCAAGGCGGGCTGAAAGGTTCACCCCGCCTGCAGTACCCCGCGTGCAATCTGGTCCTGTTCGATGCTTTCGAACAGGGCGCGGAAATTGCCTTCGCCGAAGCCGTCGTCGCCTTTGCGCTGGATGAATTCAAAGAAAATCGGACCAATCACGGTTTTGGAGAATATCTGCAGCAAAATCCGGGTTTCACCGCCATCCACCACGCCTTCGCCGTCGATCAGAATGCCATGCTGCGCCATCCGGTCCACCGGTTCCTGATGCCCGCTGACCCGCTGATGCGACTGGTCATAATAGGCCATCGGCGGTTTTGGCATGAACAGCAGCCCCCGCGCCGCGATCTCATCGGTTGCGGCATAGATGTCGTCGGTGCCAACGGCGATATGCTGAATGCCTTCGCCATTGTAGCGTTTCAGATATTCCACGATCTGCCCGGTTTCGCCGCGATCTTCGTTGATCGGAATCCGGATGCGGCCGCAGGGCGAGGTCAGGGCACGGCTGAACAGGCCGGTAAATTTCCCCGCGATGTCGAAAAACCGGATCTGCCTGAAGCCGAAAATCCGGCGGTAGAAATCAAACCACTTGTCCATGTTGCCGCGATGTACATTGTGGGTCAGATGGTCCAGATAGTGGAAGCCTACCCCTTTGGGTTTCGCGGCAGCCAGCCAATTGAACCCGGCATAGGGGTTGCGCCCGTCGCCATATTGGTCGGTGAAATAGATCAGCGATCCGCCGATGCCGACAATCGCCGACAGGTCCAGCGCCTTGTCGCAGCCGTCATGGGACGTGGCCCCCCGCTGCACCGCATGGGCATGGGCATGCGCGGCATCAGCCACTCGCCACCCCATCGAAGGGGCACAGGGGCCATGCTGATCGACAAAGCGGCGGGCATGGCTGCCGGGCTGATTGTTCAGCACATAGGTGATGTCGCCCTGCTGCCACAGTTCGATATCCTGGTTGTGGTGACGTGCCACCAGACCATAGCCCATCCGGGCAAACAGGGCACGCAGCTGTTCCGGCTCGGGATGGGCGAATTCCACGAACTCAAAGCCATCGGTTCCTGCCGGATTGGCGTCTGTGATCGTCGCACGCGGGGCGGAATGCGGAAAGGGGCCCATGACTGATCCTGTCACTGCAAGGTTACTGTGTGATCATACCGCGAAATCCATGCGGACTTTGCGCAATCTGTCGCCTATGATCGCCCTGCAATGCGCCAATCTTACGAAATTCTGCCATGTTCCGGAGTTCTCCCGCATGATCGATGATCTTGATTCGCGCCTGCTGGCAGCGTTGCAAGCCGATGCCACCCTCACGGCGCAGCAACTCGGCGAGCGGTTGAACCTGTCGACCAGCCAGGTGGCGCGGCGGCGGCAAAGGCTGGAAGAGGCAGGCACCATCACCGGTTACGCTGCCCGCATCGCCCCGGCGGCGGTGGGCCTTCATGTGCAGGCCTTTGTGCAGGTGCAGATGGCGACCCACGCCCCCGAACCGGCCCGCAGCTTTGCCAGCCTGATCGCCACCCTGCCAGAGGTGGTCAGCGCCTGGACCATGACCGGCGAGGCGGATTATCTGCTGCGGGTCTGGTGCGCCGATCTGGCCGGGCTGAACCACCTGATCCAGAACCGCCTGTTGCCGCACCCGTCAGTGGCGCGGGTGCAAAGCCAGATCGTGCTGGAGCAAATGAAACCCGATGGTCCCCTTCCGATCTGACTCCACCGATCTGACCCCCACTGACCGGACCCGAACCACGGGCTGGAACGGCTGACTGGCCATGCCTGGCTGGAACAGGGGTTGAACCTGCCGTAGGATCTGCGCGCCATCGATCTGCCCGCAGCACCGCCGCTCAAGTCCCGCTGACATAGCTGTTGCCCGGTTATCCGGGCTGACATAGCTGTTGCCCGGGTGTCCGGGCGGGCCTATCGTGCCCGGGGCGTCCCTGCCCTTTCCAGCCTGCGGAGGTTCCGATGACTGTCCAGCAACCCCAAACCGGCACCGCTTTCCTGCCCCCCGATCTGGGGCGCATCGACCGCCTGATGGAGGCGGCGGGACTGGATCATCTGGTCGTCACCTCCAAGCATAATGTGCAGTATCTGATGGGTGGCTACCGCTTCATCTTCTTTGCCGCGATGGATGCCATCGGTCACAGCCGCTATCTGCCGGTGATGATCTATCAGCGCGGCGCACCGGACCGGGCCGCCTATATCGGCAACAGGATGGAAGGCAGCGAACATGCCAACCATCCGTTCTGGGTGCCAACCGTGATCCCCGCCACCTGGGGCAGCAAGGATGCGGCGGCGCTGGCGGTGGAGCATCTGAAAAAGCTGGGGGGCAGCGGGCGGATCGGGATTGAACCGGGGTTCCTGCCGTCCGATGCCTGGCAGGTGCTGGCGGCGGCGGTTGGGGCCGACCGGCTGGCCGATGCCACCGGGATGCTGGAACAGATGCGCGCCATCAAGACCGCGGCAGAGCTTGATCTGTTGCGGCAGGCATCGGAACTGATCACCGATGCGATGACAGCCACCATCGCCGCAGCCCGCGAAGGCTGGACCAAGACCCGTATCATCGAGGAATTGCGGCGGCAGGAGGTCAACCGGGGCCTGCATTTCGATTATTGCCTGCTGACGCTGGGGTCCTCGCACAACCGCGCCGGGTCCGATCAGGCCTGGCAACGCGGCGAGGTGCTGTCGATCGATTCCGGCGGCAATCTGGCGGGCTATATCGGCGATCTGTGCCGGATGGGGGTGTTGGGCGAACCCGATGCCGAATTGCAGGATCTGCTGGCACAGGTTGAATCCGTGCAACAGGCCGCTTTTGCCGGAATTCGCCCCGGTGTCCCCGGGGGCAGCGTGATCGAACGGGCCGAAACGGTGCGCAAGGCGCTGCCGTCTGCCGCCTGCACCGATTTCTTTGCCCATGGCATGGGACTGATCACCCACGAGGTTCCGTTTCTGATGACCAATCATCCGGTGGCTTACGAAGGTACCGATGCCGGGCGGGCCCTGGAACCCGGCATGGTGCTTTCGGTGGAAACCACCATGCTTCACCCCAGTCGCGGCTTCATCAAGCTGGAAGATACCCTGGCAGTGACAGCAACCGGATATGAGATGTTCGGCACCCGCAACCGGGGCTGGAACCGCGGCGGTCTGTGACAACGGCCATTTTGGCCATTGCTGCAGATCCCGCACCGCTGCGCGCATGACCCGCTGCCGGATGGTGGCCACCACGATACCGGGCGCAGGGCTGGAATCGAACACCGGCTTCTTGATGGGGCCGGGTGTCACCGTTGCACCGGTAGGCAAGTGCAGGGGCTGCGCCTTTGGTCCCCTGTAGGATTTCGAGGGTCACAGCCCGGAAATCTGCCGGATAAACTGGCATGAGCCGGATTGATGGTCCAGACTGACGGTCCAAACCAAGGAGAACAGGATGTTTCGCGCCCTGCTGCTGGAAAAAGACGCTGATGGTCAGGCTCATGCCATGGTGCGGCAGCTGGACGACAGCGCCTTGCCGCCCGGTGATGTCACCGTGACCATCGACTATTCGACGCTGAATTACAAGGATGGGCTGTGCCTGTCTGCCACCGGTGGCGGTCTGGTGCGCACCTGGCCGCATGTCGCAGGCATCGACTTTGCCGGAACCGTCGAAGCGTCAGACGATCCGCGCTACAGGCCGGGGGATCAGGTGGTGCTGACCGGCTGGCGGGTCGGCGAAATGCATTGGGGCGGCTATGCGCAAAAGGCGCGGGTCAGGGCCGACTGGCTGGTGCCATTGCCCGCCGGGCTGACCACCCGGGCGGCAATGGCGGTGGGAACCGCGGGGCTGACCGCGATGATGGCACTGATGGCGCTGGAAGACCACGGGCTGACGCCGGACAACGGCGAGGTGCTGGTGACCGGGGCTGCCGGGGGTGTCGGGTCGGTGGCAGTGGCGCTGTTGGCGCATCTGGGCTACCGGGTGGCGGCAGTGACAGGGCGGCCGGAGACCGAGGGCTATCTGCGCGATCTGGGGGCCGCCAGGACCATCCCGCGCGCCGATCTGGCGGAAGTGGTGAAACGCCCGCTGGAGGCGGAGACCTGGGCGGGCTGCATTGATGCCGTCGGCGGCGCGATGCTGGCGCGGGTGCTGGGGCAGATGACCTATGGCGCATCGGTTGCCGCAGTCGGTCTGGCGGGCGGGTCGGCGCTGCCCGCCTCGGTGATCCCGTTCCTGCTGCGCGGGGTGAACCTGCTGGGCATTGACAGCGTGATGAGGCCCTATCCCGACCGGCTGCGCGCCTGGTCGCGGATTGCCACCGATCTGCCGATGGACCGGCTGAACCGCATGATCCAGCCCGCCGTTCTGGCTGACCTGCCGGCCCTTGGTGCCGCGATCCTGCAAGGCGCGGTGCGCGGGCGGGTGGTGGTGGATGTGAATGGTTGACCGGCGGCAGGTCATCGCCGCAGCTTCAATCGTTTTCATCCACCTCTGCCCCGGCCCCGGCCCGCGATGTGGCTGAAGGCGGCACCGTGGTGCGCAGCGCCAACCGGTTCAGGCCCGCCAGCGTCTGTGGCAGCACGGCACAGGGCGCAGGCACCAGTGCCGGGCCTTCTGCGCCTGCGGGCTGCAAGGTGATGTCAACCGTCGCCAGCGCCGTTGCCGCGAACCACCCAACATCGCCGGACACCGCCCCGGTTGGCTGCAGCAGAACCGACCCGCCGGGCAGAGTGACCTGCACAGCTTTGCCATGGATCGCCCCGAACACCCAGGCAAAGGGCAACAGCAACAGCACCTGCCGCAGCGGCCCGATCTTCAAACCCATCGGCCCCGGAGCTGCAGCCGGCAGCAGGGCAAAATCACCCAAGGCGGCACCGGTCAGGATCGGGCACAGGCTGCCACCGCCAGCCCCGTGCCACTGGCCGGGTGCCATCACCGGTGGCGCTGCGGATGCATCAGTTTCGACAAGGCGCAGTAGCGCCCCCGGCCCGTCCAGCCCCCGTTCTGCCAGCCATGCAGCGGCAAACCCCGCCTCTTCCGCCAGCCCCCAGGCCATTCCTGCCCCGCGCGCTGCCTTCAGGCACAACTGTTCCACCTCGTTCAGCGACAGCACGACAGACGCCGCACCCGTCATCCGCCCCGGTCCCCTGCCAGATCAGCGGGACCGGGCTGCCCCTGAAACAGGCTGATCCGCACCCATTTGTCAGATCGCGGGTCAAACCGGCTGGCCCCGAACAGCGCCAGTTTGCCGCGCATCAGATCAATCGGCAGCATGTCGTCGGCCAGCAGATTGTCGCGCACCTCGCCATAGGGATGGCCCGGGGCCAGCTGGGCGCGGCGCACCATCTGGCGGTGATCCGGGTTCGCCAGCAAAAAGGCGGCAACCGTCTGATTGGCGGGTCCTTCCGCCAGCGCCAGCGCCAGTCCACAGGCCAACCGCGCAATGCCCAACGGTTGTTCCCGCGCAGCCCCCGGTTCGGCACAGCGGTTGCCGATCCGGGGTTCCAGCTTTTCCTCGGATACATACCAGAACCGGGCTTTTTGGCGCGGATCGGTGAAATCCAGTGCCAATGCCCAGCCGTAGTGATCGCGCAGGATCGCGCGCAACCGCGCAACGGTCATCGCCCCGTCAAGGCGGAACGCCGCAGCCTCATCCGCCGCCATCCGGTCGGCCAGATCATCGACCAGATCGCCATGCGGCTCCAGCAGCAGCGCCAACAGCGCCTCTTGCCCTTCAAGCGACAGCCCGCTTTCCCCCTGCCGCCACAGCGTATCCCAGGGGTGGCGCTGCGCCGGGTCCGGCCAAGCCCCGACCCATGCCGCGATCCGGGTCAGATCGCGGCGCAGGTCTGCCAGTTTCGCCATCTGCACCGGATGCGCCGATTGCCACAGCGCGGCATTGTCCTGTGCCTCGGCCAGTGCAGTGCAAAACCCGGCAACAGCGCCCGGCAACGCGGTTTCCTGGGCCCGTACCCGCGCCAGCGCCGTTTCCCGCGCCGCTATCCAGGCGTGGATCAGCACCGGGTGGCGGATCAGAAACGGTGCCATCCCCAGCCCGGTGGCATTGCCCACCCCCAGCGCGCGGCGGGTCGCCGGGTCCAGCCGGGCGGCACCGGCACCGCCCCGCACCTGTGCCAGATGCTCGACCAGATCGACGGTAAACTGCCGGATCAGCCACACCGTCAGCATTTCCACCTGAAACGGTGCCGCCAGTTCGGCGCGACCGGCAATCAGCGCCCGGTCAGCAGCGCCAAACTTGCCAGAGCCGTAAACCGCGGTGGTGCGCATCAGATAGCCGACGGCGGCCACTGCGCCAGGGTCGGGCTGCTGGCCCTGCGCCAGCCGGTTCACCACATGGTCAAACAGCCGCACCGACCGGTTGGCACGGGCCAGTGTCAGTTCGCGCGGGCTGATGCGGCCCGCCTCCTGCAAGGGCACATTGGCCTGCAACCGGTCCAGATCCTCCGCAGTCGGTTCACCATCAAACAGGGCAAAGGTGGCATCCCAGGCGGTGGCAATCACCCGGTCCGACCGCAGATGATCCGGCAGGTCATGGGCAAAGGCGATCAGGCTGTAGGTCCGCACCGGGCCAATGGCACGGTACACTGCGCGGCCCACCCCGGTGGCATCCAGCGTCCAGACCGGCCGGTCAAAGCGCCAGCCCTCCGTCGCCATCCGCCGCAGCATCACCCGCAGAAACGACAGCCGGGTCGGGTGGGCACTGCCGATCCGCGCCAGCCGCATCACCTGATCGGGGGTGCGGCGAAAGGCCGACAGGTCAGCACCGGCAAGGTGTGGCGCGGTCATGGCGTTCCCCGCACAGCCGGGTCTGCAGGGACAAAGCTGCGGGCAAAGAAATCCCGCCAGTTCCCGCCCATGACAGCCGCCACCTCGGCATCGGTCATGCCCACATCGGCCAAGCCTTGCCGCAGGGTGCCAAAGTCCCCGTTGTCCTGAAACCAGTCCGGCATCGCGGGAAATCCCGGTGCCTTGGCGCTGCCTTCGCCAAAATCCACCGCCTTGGTCCAGCGCCCGCTGCGCATCCAGTCCACCACAGCGTCCGGTTGATCCTGACACAGATCGCTGCCGATACCCAGGGCGCTGACCCCGACCAGATCGGCGGTGCGCGCCACCATCTGGCAGAAATCCGGCAATTGGCAGGCAGAGCCGCCATTCAGATGGTGCGGATACAGTGAAAAACCCAACATGCCGCCGCTTTCGGCCAGGGCGCGCAGAACAGTGTTCGACTTGTTGCGCAGGGCCTGGTGCCAGCTGGCGGGGTTGGCATGGCTGATGGCAATCGGGCGGGTGGAATGGGCAATGGCGTCGAGGGTGGAGCGTTCGGCAGCATGGCTCATGTCCACCACCATGCCGACCCGGTTCATCTCTGCCACCACGGCGCGGCCCATCCGGGTCAGTCCGGCATCGCAGGCCTCATAGCAGCCGGTCGCCAACAGCGACTGGTTGTTGTAGCTCAGCTGCATGAACCGCAGCCCCAGCCGGTGCAGCACCTCGACCAGACCGATGTCATCCTCGATGCAACTGGGGTTTTGCGACCCGAAAAAGATCGCGGTGCGGTTGGTGGCGCGGGCAAGATCGATATCGGCGGCGGTAAAGCCCTGAAAGATCAGGTGGGGGAACCGTTCAAACCAGCGGTTCCAGCCTTCGATGTTCAGCACGGTTTCGCGGAATGTCTCGTGATAGGTGATTGTGACATGCACCGCATCCACACCGCCTGCCCGCATCTGGGCAAAGATCTTTTCCGACCAGTTGGCATATTGCAGACCGTCGATCAGCGGGCTCATCGCGCCGCTCCGTCCCCGGTACCGGCTGGGGTGCGGCCCTGCCAAAGGCGGGTGCTGTAACGCCAAGGTGCAAGCGGCATCCGGGTCCCCTGTTGGCCTGATGCTGCCAGATTGCGTGGCGGGGGCACGGCTTGCAACGGAATTCTTTGCCAAGGGGGGGCGGCGGGTCAGGGGGCAGCGGCGGCAAAGCTCAGGCGGAAACGGGCCCCCAGTGCTGTTCCATCCTGTGCCGTCGGTTCAAACCGGATGTCGCCACGATGCGCCAACAGGATGGTGCGCACCACCGACAGGCCCATGCCGGTGCCGCCGTCGCTGCGCCGCGTGGTAAAGAACGGCTCGAAGATGCGCCCAGCGTTGCCCGGTGAAATGCCGCGCCCATTGTCGCTGACCATCAGGAAAGACCCCTCCGGCGTTGCACTGGCCCGCAGGGTGACCCACCCTGCCCCATGTTCCGCCGCGTTGCAGAGCAGATGGCCCAGCACGATCCTCAACCCTGCACCAGACAGGGGCAACGCCAGATCCCCGCCCTCCACCTCCAGCGCCAGATCCGGCCGGTCCAGCGCCAGCGTCGGCACCACATCGTCCAGGGTGGCATGGCCCAGATAGCGCACCTCGCGCGCCTGTGCCGCCACGCGCAAGGCCGCCAGTTGCGCTGCGATCTGTTGACAGGCGCCATCGACATCGCCGACCAGCCGGCGATCCCCGTCGGTCAGCGCTTCGCCGTCGATCAGCAGTTCCACTGCGGCGCGGATCGCCGACAACGGGGTTTTCAGCTCATGCGTCACATGATCGGTATAGGCGCGGATCGTGGTTTCGCGGCTCCGCAGCGCCTCGGCCATGGCGATGACCCGGGTGGCAGAGGCATGCAGCTCCCGGGTGCCGAAATGCCGGGGTGGCGGCGGGGCTGTGGCATTTTCCAGCGCGCGGGCATAGGCTTCCAGCCCATGGATCGGGCGCAACAGCAGCCGCACCAGCAGCCCCCCCAGCAGCGCCGTGGCAGCAGTGATCGCCACCGCCAGCAGCAGTGCCGCGTTGCGATAGCCGACCTCCGGCCCCAGATAGCGCAGCGCCACCAGCCCGGCAAACGACAGGCCAAGGGTGCCGGCCAAAGCCCCGCCCAGCACCAGCGCCAATGACGGGCGCCAGCGCCGGTTCACAGGCAGGCCCCCAGCCGCATGCCCTGGCCATGCAGGGTTTCGATGGCATCGGCGCAGCCCGCCTTACCCAGTTTGCGCCGCAGATTGCGCAGATGACTGTCCAGCGTGCGGTCAGACACCGCGCTGCGCGCCCCCCACAGCGCCGCCACCAGCTGCGCCTTGGGGGCCAGCCGCGCCGGGGCCGCCATCAGGGTGGCCAGCAGCTGAAACTCGGTGGCGGTCAGCGGCACCTCGGTCTGATCGACCCGGCACAGCCGCGCCGGTTGATCCAAGGACAGCCGCCCGTGGCGCAACATCTGTGCCGTGGCGGGGCCATGTAGCCGTTTCAGGATCGCCCGCACCCGCGCCACCAGTTCACGCGGGCTGAAAGGCTTGGTCACATAATCATCCGCCCCGAGTTCAAGACCCAGAATCCGGTCAATCTCGTCATCACGGGCGGTCAGAAACAGAATCGGCACTTCCGAGGCAGCACGGATGCGGCGGCAGGCTTCAAATCCGTCGATCTCGGGCAAACCGACATCCAGCACGATCAGATCCGGGGTTTCCCGCGCCGCATGGATCAGCGCCGATTGCCCGTCACCGGCGGTCAGCACCTGATACCCCGCCCGCTCCAGCGCCAGCCGCACCAGATCACGCAGGCGCGGGTCATCATCGACGACCAGGATTTTCATGCGGACTGCCTCGCAATTCGGTGCTACTCAATTCGATATCGGCACCATAGCTTTGAAGCCGCCAGGCGCGGAACCCCCATTCCTGCCAGGACCGGACCTGCGGCAGAAAGACCAGGCAGTCCCCCAGGTCGACCCGCCTGCCGTCATCAGGCCCTGAGCCGCCCTTGACCTGCCCCAACCCACTTGCCACCAAAGCCCCCGCTGCCATCGGCCCCAACCGGCACAGATAGGTCCGGTCCAGATGCCCGGTTTCGATGTTATGCGCCGCGATGATCCCGGCAAAGTTGACAAAGGCGGCGATATACAATGTCGCCAACCCCATCGCCCCGGCCCTGCGCACCAGCCAGCTGTTGTCGTGGCCCGCCACAACCTGCCACAGCGTCAACCCCAGCCCCGCCGCCACCAGCGCCATCCAGATCAGCGAATGAAGGCGCAGGTAGGTCAGACCATAGACCCCGATATAGAGATCCAGCCGCAGCATCGCCGCACCACACAGCACCACATTCTGCCCCAGCCACAGCAGCATCAGCGGCGGCAAGGCACGGTGTTCCGCCAGAAAGGGCCGTGCCACCAGCGCAAAAGCCCCTGCCAGCAGCGCCGTCGCCAACAGCGGATAGGCGCCGCGATGGGCATATCCGGCATAGGTCATCCCCTGCGGCAGGCTCGCCCCCGCGATCAGGATCGTCACATCGGTGGCCACCTGTACCCCGATCAGCAGGTTGAACAGCACCAACCCGCGCAGCACCGATGCGGCATTGATCCCCAACCCCGGCAACCGCAGCGGCGGTGCCCTTTGGGCTGGTGTTTCTGGCAAATGGGCATCCAGAAACGGCACCACCAACAGGGCGACCCCGGCCCAGAACAGAACCCGTTCCGGCAGTGACCCAAGATCAAGCTGCAGGGTGAACAGGTGCGCCAGCACCGGGTTGGCATCCAGAAGCAGCGATGCAAACACCAGGCTTCCACCAAGGGGAAAGGCCCAGTTGCGCAGAAACGCCCGCAGCGAGGGTGCCGCGCCCCCGGCAGAGCCACCCCACCGCACCGCAGCCCCCATGGCCCGAACCGGTGGCACCACCCAGCGCAGCGGCAATCCCCGCAGCCAGATCAGCACCGATCCGGGCAGGTTGCCCCACGTCAACCCCGGATGGCGCGCCAGCAACAGCGCCGCCGTCAGCGCCAGCGCCAGCAAGGCAACAGACAGCGCCTGCACATAGTCGATCACCGGCAGGGCCCCCCATACCAACACCAGCGCCGGGCGCACCAATTGGCGACGGGGGAAGCTATCCGCCGTTGCCACGGCGAAGATCGCAGCGGCAAACAGCGCCAAAGACAGGCCGGCGGCATGGTTCCAGAACAGCAGATCAGCCAGCGCCACCAGCAGCGCCAGTGCCAGCAGGGGCCAGCCCCGGCCAGTCCGGGCAAACGGGGCCACGGTGCCGAGGCCGGTGCCGGTGCCGCTGCCGCGTGGCGGACCGGCTGCACCGCCAGTGTCCAGCCACCAGCCGTCGGTGGCAATCGAATGCGGGGTGCCTTGCATCAACGCGGCTCTGGTCACTGTCCCGATCCTTCTGCTGGGGTGGCGCGACCATGCCGCACCGCCCTTGCAGAAGGCGTCGAGAATATGTGCAGTTTTCGTGCAGACCGTGGCGGCTCAATCCTCCGGGGCTACCCCACCAGCGGCGATGCGGTCTGCGACAAACTGCGACAACCGCTCCCCGATGCCGTGGCAGACAGCGGGTGGGATGAAATCGGCCAATACCTTTTGCCAGACGGCGGTGGCGCGCTGATCGGCCGGTTGTGCGCCGTTTTCCACCCATTGGCCGTGGTTCGACAGGTCGGCGACCAAGGGTCGGTAGAACGCAGTCTGATAGCGCGCCATCGTATGGTCGGCGGCAAAGAAATGGCCACCGGGCTGCACTTCGGCAATGGCGTCATAGGCGAGGGCGGCGGCATCTGCAGCGGCGGGGTGGCACAGTTCCGCCAGCGTCTGCAGCGCTTCGACATCCAGAATGAATTTCTCATAGCCAAAGGTCAACCCGCCTTCCAGCCAGCCTGCGGCATGGAGGGTCACGGTGGCCTGTGCCAGCAGCGCCGCCCACAGGGCCATGGTGGTTTCGGTGGCGCCCTGGGCATCGGCGCTGTTCGATGCAGCGCCGGTGGCAGACCGCCAGGGCAAACCGATATGGCGCGCCAGTTGGCCGGACCCGAGGTTGGCGCGGATATGTTCCGGGGTGCCAAAGGCGGGTGCGCCGGATTTCATGTCGACGTTGGAGGAAAAGCCACCATAGGCCACCGGTGCCCCCGCTGCCGCCAGTTGCGCCAGGGTGATCCCCGCCAAAGCCTCGGCATGTTGCAGCACCAAAGCCCCCGCCATCGTCACCGGTGCCATGGCACCCGCCAGACAAAACGGCGTGATCAGCGACAGTTGCCCGGCCTTGGCAAAATCGATGATGCCACGCGCCATCGGCACATCCAGCTGGCGCGGCGAATTGGTGTTGATGACGGTGGTGGCCCAGACCCCGTCGCGAAACCCCGCATGATCCAAGCCATGGGCCAGACGGATCATCTCGAACGCCTCCTCCACCTGCCCCCGGCCCCTTGCATAGACAAACAGCGGTTTGCTGCAGTTGGTCATCTGGTCCGCCATCAGCGCATAGTGCCGCAGATGGACCGGCACATCCTGCGGCTCTGCCGAGGGGCCATGCAGGTGAATGACATCAAAGCTTTGCTGCAACCGCAGGGTTTCAATATAACTGGTCCGTGACCCCGGGCGGCGGCCACGCAGACGGTCGGTCACATTGGGGCAACCGGACCCTGCCTCGAACAGCAGCGCCCCCGGTTCAAAGCGCTGTTCATGGGCAGGGTCGGCGGCGCGCAGCCGGATCGACCTTGGGGCCGATGCCAGCGCCGCCACCACCAGATCGCGCCCGATCCGCACCATCTGGCTGCCCTCATCCACCAGCGCCCCGGCGGCGCGAAAGATCGCCCGCGCCTCTGGCAACAGGATGCGCATCCCCAGGTTTTCCAGCACCCGCAGCGCCGTATCATGCATCGCCGCGATCTCGTCAGCCGAAAACGCCGCCTGCGGCTGAAACGGATGGCGCAACTGGCCATAGCCGGGGCGCAGCGGCGATGCGGTGCCCCGGTTCCGCCGGGTACGGCGTGGCGCAGTGTCTGTCGGACCAGTGTCTGTCGGACCAGTGTCTGTCGGGGCAGTGTCTGTCGGGGCAGTGTCTGTCGGGGTCATCGGTCTGTCCCTGTCACCAAAGGTTCGGCGACCAGCCTGTGCCAGCCGCGCCGCGCTGTCCACCACCCCCCGATCACAGCACCACCCTGGTTACCTCTCCCACCGGCACTTCGCGCCCGGTGCGGCGCGACTCAATCGCGGCAAAGGCCAGCGCCAGGCTTTCCAGGTTCTCCGCAGCGCCGTTGGCCGGTTCGCTGTCCGTTTCAATCGCCACCAGCAACGCCCCCATCGCCCCGCGAAACCCGTCGTTGAACCAGGTGCCCTGCAGCACCGGGGTGGCTTGCCCCGCTGCCGTGGTCAGGGTCACCTGTTGCACCCCCAGATCGGGGCCATCGCTGTGCAGGCTGCCACTGGTGCCGGTGATATGGGTGGTATCGCGTGGCCCATGGGCGGCGGCACCGTCAAACGCCAGCGACGCCTGTCCCCCTTCCATCCGCAACAGCACCTGTGCCGCCAGTGGCACCGCTGCCGTTTGCCCCAGGGCTTTGCCCGCCATGGCAAACATACTGCTGACCCGGCCCTTGCCCAGCACAGTCACGATGAAATCAAACCAGTGAATGGCGAAATCATACAGGATCAGGTCGGGGGTCCGCTCAAACCGGGTTCCGGCGATCCAGCCGTGGTTCCAGTGGATGGCAACCTGTACCCCGGTCACGTCGCCGATCAGCCCGGCCTGCACCGCTTCGCGCATCCAGGCCAGATGCGGGGCCCAGCGCCCGTTCTGGTTCACCGCCAGCTTGACCCCGCATTCGCGTGCCAGCGTCACCAGCCGCGCCGCATCCGCCAGATCGAGCACAAACGGCTTTTGCGACAACACATGCTTGCCGGCGCGTAAAGCCGCGTCGATGATCGGCAGGCGGTCGGCGGGGTGCGGGGTGATGTCGACCACATCAATCGCGGGGTCAGCCAGGATGTCGGCATAGTCGGTGGTGACCCGCGCCGCCGGGTAAAACTCCGCCGCCTTTGCCTCGGCCTTGGCGATGCTGCGGTTGCAGATTGCTACCACTTCCCACCCGGCGGAGCGGTATGCGTCTAGATGGGCGGCAACAATGCCACCGGCGCCGATCACCCCGATCCGGGGGCGATAGGCGCGCGGCATCGGTGGCTGGTAGGGCAGATCAGGGGCGGCGATGGTGGCCACGGCGGCGGATTTCAGGGCATAGCTGTCGGGGTCCGGTTCACTCATGGCAGCAGCGCCACCGTGCGTTTTTCATGTGCCGACCGGGCAGCGCTATCGACGATGCGTTGGCCCAGCAGGCTGACTTCGGGGTCCAGTGGCCCCCTCACCGGTTCGCCCCGGGCGATGCAGCCCAGCACATAGTCGATGGCGTTGCGCCGCCCCTCGGGCAACGGCTCTGCGGCGATCGGATGGGGTTCCGGCCGGGCACGGGTCTGCACCGTGACATGGTCGGCATAGTCGCGGCTGATCATGGTGCCGTGGGTGCCGACAAAGCTGAACCCACAGTGCGGCTGCGGCTGGATGGTCCAGGGGTCGGTAAAGGTGCCCCAGCGGGTCTCCATCCGTGACAGGCCAGAGGCATAGCGGCAGACGGTGATCGAATGCTGGTCGACCTCGATCCCCGGGGTCTGATCGGTGGTACAGGTGACCTCGATGGGGGCAACGCCGCCCCGGTACCAGCTGCCAAGCGTTGCCCCATAGCCCAGATAATCCAGCAAGGAACCGCCACCCGAGGCCCGTCTGTA
The DNA here is from genome assembly GCA_043736155.1 of Paracoccaceae bacterium. Taxonomy (GTDB): domain Bacteria; phylum Pseudomonadota; class Alphaproteobacteria; order Rhodobacterales; family Rhodobacteraceae; genus JANNRR01. Next base: position 15,402 of record JAYTDA010000224.1, read on the forward strand.
CCACCAGGACTGCGGCTTTTGCGCCTCGACCTCCGCAGGCGTCACGGCAACCTTGTCGGCCAGATGATACAGCGGCCCCCGGTTGCCGTCATAGAAATGCACCTCGGTCAGATCGCCGATCAAGCCCTGATCGATCAGCTTTTTCGCTGTGACATGGGCGGGTACCCAGGCCAGCGGCCAGTTGATCGCCAGCAGCTTGCCGGTGGCGGCGATTGCAGCAATCATCCGGCGGGCATCGGCGACAGAGGCGGCAAACGGCTTTTCGACCAGGACATGGCAGCCGTACCGCGCCAACCGCTCGGTATAGCTGGCATGGTCCGCCGTTGCGGCACACAGGATCGCCAGATCGGGCTTTGCCGCCTGCATGCATGCATCGAAATCGGTAAAGACCCGGTCTGGCGGGATGCCAAAAGTCCGGATCGCACCCGCCATCCGCGTGGGGTCAGGATCGAAAATCCCGGCAATCCCGGCATCCGGGTGATCCGCGACCTGCCGCAGCAGATCGCCGATATGCATGTGATCGAAACTGATCCCGACAATCCGAAATCCGGCCATTCCCGTTCCTCCGCTTGACGCGCCACCTGCCCAATGCCGTTCAGTCTGGTGCGCAGGGTCCCGACCCGCGTGCGACCCCACATCCCAGTCCCGGAGCGCCGTGATCCGCTTGGAAAGCGCCGACATCCCGACACCCAGATCGCCAGCATTCTGTTGGCGTGTAAACCCGCTTTCTGGTGCACCGCGCACCGCATGTTCCAGAAATTCATCGGTTCTGCCGGTTCCCATCGGACAACGCCGTTGTTGCATGACAGGCGGTCAGCAAGGCGACCCCCACGGTCTGGCTGCGGGCGGGCAAATCGTGCCTGGTTCCGGAAACATCAACGATCCCTTCGAACAATTGGAAACGGGCGCCCATTTCTGAGCGCCCGGGATCGACCTGAATCTTTGACCGGGGCGTTACATCTTGCCCCAGAGTGCCGCATAGGCTTCGCGGTAGCCGTTTTGCGGATCAAACTGGGTGCTGTCACCAGAGGCCGCAAGGCCGTCTTCGGTCACCAGCGCCGGGGCGGTGATGTACCCAGAGCAGGTTTCGCCTGACACAGCCCGGTTCAGTTCGTCAACCAACTGCCAGCCCTGCAGGTTCAAAGGTTCGGCGACGGTAATGGCCTGAAACTGGCCCGAACGGATGCGCTGAAACGCCGCCTCGGAACCGTCACCCGCAGAACCCGCTTTGGGAGAGCCGTTGCCGTCAACGCCGGCGGCTGCAAGCGCCGGACCCATGAAGTCGAAATAGAAATCGTTGATCGCCAGCGAATGGGTCCATTTGTCGCCGTAGGTTTGCAGCAGCGAGGTTGTCAAAGTGCCCGAGGCGACAAAGGCCCCCACCACGAATTTGCGGGTCGGAATGCCATTCAGTTCGGCGGCTTTCTGGTTGGCACCGATGGCGTAAAGATAGCGGCCAACCGGGGTGAATTCCAACACCACCCACAGGATCAGACTGATCGCCAACACATAAGATCCGGTGATCGGCAGGCCCAGCACCCACTTGCCGCTCAGCAGGTAGAAACTGGGATCCAGCGCGCCCACCACCTGCCGGCCGCCCGAGTGCCAAAGCGCAATCGCATAAAGCACGGTGCCGGTGCCAAGCGTGGCAATGAAGGCGTCGATCCTGGCGACCTCGACAAGGATGCCGTTCAACACCCCGGTCACCGCGCCAAGGGCGATGACGATGATCACCGCCAGCGGCCAGGGAAACCCGTAATTGACCTGAAAGGAGATGGCCAGAATGTGCCACAGCACAATGCCATAGCCGACCGTCAGATCGATCCGTCCGGCAACCATCGGGATCATCGCGGCCAAGGACAGCATGGCAATGATGGATTTATCCGACAGGATCGCCCGCAGGTTCAGCACGGTCGGAAAGGTATTCGGCAGCAGCACCGAGAACAGCAGGATCAGAAAAACCGTCAGGATCACCAGGCCGTAGACCGGCGCAAGCCGGATCAGCTTTTGCACCCGTGTCAGCCCCGCCAGTTCGTCGCGGGTCGGTTCAAGCGCCTCCGATTGGATCGAGTTCATGGCGATCTTCTTTGCCTATACGGCTTCATCACCGGCCGAAGCGGCCTGGATCAGCGTTTCGGTGGAAAGGGCGACGCCGCGAAGTTCATCCACAACCCGGCCCCGGCTGAAGACAATGGCGCGGTGGCAGATCGTCGCGACTTCTTCGAAATCGGTCGACACGATCAGCACCCCGATGCCCGAGGCAAGCGCCTGAAACAGCAGGTGTAAATCTCGGCCTTGGCACCGACATCGACACCCGCCGTCGGATCTTCGGCGATCAGCAGACGCCTGCCGGTGTCCAGCCAGCGGCCAACAACCACTTTTTGCTGATTGCCGCCCGACAGCGCCTCGATCGCCAGCGTCGGATCGTTTGGTACCAGACCCACGCGGGCACCAAGATCGCTGGCCAGGGCATTTTCCGTCTTTGGTGCCATAAAGGAGGCCAGTCTGCGGCCGGTGGCGGACGGGTTGAGAAAGGTATTCTCGCGGATGCTCAGCGTCGGGGCCACCGATTCAACAACCCGGTCGCGCGCCACAAAACCAATGCCCGACTTCATCGCGCCGCGCGGCGAAGTCAGGTCCGGTGCGACGCCGTCCAGCGTCACGACACCGGTGTGTTTTTCCAGACCAAACAACGCGCGGCCGATTTCCTCGTGCCCGGCACCGCGCAGGCCGACAAGGCCGACCATCTCGCCGCGACGGATGCAGAAATCAAGCGGCCCGGCCTTGCGGGTCGCCAAAGCGGTTGCGCTCAGCAGTTCCGGGCCGTCCTGAGCCTCTGGCCGCGCAATCTCACGGGCTTTGCGGCCAACGATCAGGCTGACCAGATCTTCTGCATTGGTAGGGTCCTTGTCGCGCATCCCGACCAGCTGACCGACGCGCAGAACCGCCACGCGGTCCGAGAGCTGGAACACCTCGTCCAGCCGGTCCGACACATCGATCATGCCCACACCCTTGGCCCGAAGCGGACGCAGGGCGGCGAACAGACGTTTCACCTCATCGGCAGGCAGGCTGGCGGTGGGTTCGTCCAGCACCAGAAAGTCGCATTCAACCGCCAGGGCACGGGCGATGGCGACCAGCGACTTTTCGGTAGCGATACACCACGCAAAGCCGTGGTGCCACCAAAGCTCTTGATGATCGAGTCAAAGAACAAGCCATCATTGTTCGGCGCTGTTCGCCTTTCCCACCCGCTCCGGCCCTCCTCCAGGGTTACCGGTAACGCCGCCACTCTTCGGGCAATTTCAACTTATGCCCGAAGTGAAGGTATCGATAACATATCGGAACACTTGCGTTGATCCGCGCGCATCGTCTCACTGATCTGATGACAAAACGCGTAAATCCCGGCCTGGAGGACATTGTCCACAACGCGGGTGTTTCCAAAATGACGGTCAGCCGGGTTTTGCGTGGTGCCGCAGGTGGTTGTAGAAGGTGATGCAGCGCCCGACGCCGGCTTTGGCCTGCGACCCGGTTTCCGATGTGTGCAGCTAGACACATTCATATTTCAGTGACCGCCAGTGACGCGACATGTCGAGGGCACGAACGCCATTGATGGTGTGGATGGCTCCTTGGCCCGGGGTGAACGACAATTCCGTTATGGCGCAACGCGACGCCGGAAACAGGAGCCATCCACACCACCAATGGCGTTCCAATGCCTCATCACTCCCCGGTCCAGGGCTTGAGCTTTCTGGACAAAAATCGTTGGCGACGGCCAGTTCTCCGATCTTGGCATCCAGGCCCCGGACCGTGTCCTCGGCGATCTCGGCGATCTCGGCGGCAGCAGCCGCTTTGCCGCCCTGCTCAAGGATGTCCTCAGCGCCGTCCAGCAGCGCCTATTTCCACTGATGGATCATCGTCGGATGCACCTCATAACCGGCCACCAGTTCCGACACGGTGCGTTCGCCCTTCAGCGCCTCCAACGCCACCCGCGCCTTGCACGCCGCGTCGTGGTTCCTGCGTTTCGACAAGTTCTGTTCTCCTCGTTCTTGGAAACCAGCAGACGTCAGATCGTAGCTTCCGCCACTGCCCGATTTTCGGGGGGTAGCTCAGTGGGCCACAATCTGACGCGCGTTGCAGGGCTTTCCCCAAGAATTAGCGGCACGGCGCGGCCCGCCCGCTCAGACCTGTTGCGGCACGATCCGCAGCGCCCGCAACGCATTGAGGATCACCGCCACATCGATCGCCTCTTGCAACAGCGCGCCCTGCACCGGCGAAAGATAGCCAAAGGCCGCCGCGATCATGCCCGCAAAAGACAGCCCGATCCCGGCGTAAACGCTTTGCAGCGCAATCGCGCGCGACCGTTGCGCGATGTCCATGCCCGGCAGCAGCCGGTCAAGCCGGTCCACCAGCAGCACCACATCGGCGGCCTCGGCACTGGCCGCTGCACCGCGCGCGCCCATCGCCACCCCCAGGTCGGCGGCGGCAAGGGCCGGCGCGTCGTTCACCCCATCTCCCACCATCATCACCAGGCCGGATTTGCGTTCATCCAGCACCAACTGCACTTTCTGATCCGGTTTCAGATCGGCCCGCACGGCATCAAGGCCAAGCCCTTGGGTCACCGCCTGTGCCACCGCCTGCCGATCCCCGGTTGCCAGCACGATGCGGGCAACGCCCAGCCGCCGCAACCCGGCCAGAAACGCCGCCGTCCCGGCCCGCAGCCTATCCGCCATCACCATGCGTCCTGCCAACCGACCATCGACCCCCAGGGCGACGACCACAGACCCCGCCGCGCGCGCCGCATCGGCACCCACAGCCTGCGCCACCTGCGCCATCACGAAATCTGCGCCCCCCACCACCACCTTGCGCCCGTCAATCCGGCCCGACACCCCTTCGCCCGGCGTTTCAATGACCGCCTCGGGCAATGCCAGCACCAGACCGCGCGCCTTGGCCGCCGCGACAATCGCCTGTGCGATGGGATGTTTGGATATCTGATCGAGCGAGGCTGCCAGCCGCAGCACCTCGGCCTCGCTGAACCCTTCAAATACCTCAATCGCCACGATTTGCGGGCGTCCGTCGGTCAGGGTGCCGGTCTTGTCCAGGATCAGCGTGCGCACCCCCGCCAACGCCTCCAGCGCCGACGCCCCCTTGATCAGCACGCCATATTTCGCCGCCCGCGATAACCCCGCCACCAGTGCCACCGGCACTGCCAGGATCAAAGGGCAGGGCGTTGCCACCACCAGCACCGCCACCGCCCGGATCGGATCGCCAGTAAACCACCAGGCGGCAAAGGCCAGCACGACCGTCACCGCCAGAAACAGCAGCGCATAGCGGTCGGCCAGCCGCGACATCGGCGCCTTGGATTTCTGCGCCGCTTCAACCAGCCGGACGATCCCGGCATAGGTGCTTCGATCCGCCGGGTGTGTTGCGGTCAGATCGAACGCCTCGCCCGCATTGGTGGCCCCGCTCATCACCGCGTCGCCCGGCCCCAGCCGCACCGGCATCGCCTCGCCGGTCAGGGCAGACTGATCCATTACCGCGCTCCCGGCGGCCACTGTGCCATCCACCGGGGCGACATCGCCCTGGCGGATCAGCAGCCGGTCGCCGGGGGTGATCGCCTCCAGAGCAATTTCTGCCAACGCACCGTTTTGATGCCGCAGGGCCGTGCGCGGCACCCGGCCCAGCAGATCGCGCATCTCGCGCCGGGCGCGGCCTTCGGCAAAACGTTCCAGAAACGTGCCGCCGGAATACATCATCGCCACCACCACGGCGGCCAGATACTCGCCAAAGATCAGCGCGGCCGACATTGACAGCGCGGCCACGATATCTAGCCCAACCTCGCCCCGCCACAAACTGCGCATGATTTCGACCAGCAGCGCCAGCAGCACGGGGATCGTCACCGCCAGCCAGACCCAGCCTGCCAGATCGGCGCGACCGGTCAGCCATGCGATAATGCCGACCCCAAGCCCGGTGGCAGCCAGCCCGAGCAAGAGCTTTGAGAAATCAGGGGACGGCGCGTCTGCTGGCATCGGGGGCATCCTTGGCGGTGGAGGGTGGCCACCGGGGCCGCACATTGCTTTGGCAATAGGGTCTGGAAAGCGCTGCGACCATGATGTGCATCAAGTTCCGGCGTTGGAACCCTGATATTTTCGAGATGTCAGACGTGGGACAACTGTTGCAACGGCCCAGCGCCGCATGGGCCGAAACCGGGTTTCCCGGACGACAGGCGTGATCGGTTTGCCGGCAAACCAAAAGCCGCCCGGCAGCCCCGCTGTGTCAGCCAGCGCCACCGCCCTGACCACATGGGCGGAGCGGCGACAAGCCGATGGGCTGACCGATCTGCAGCGGGCCGCGCAAGTTCCACACTGAGCCCGCATTCTGGCGAAACTGAGCGTAGCAGTAGCCCGGTTACCTTGCGCCAGATCAGGGACAGGCCGCTGATCATGGCGCATGACTGATCCCGAACCTGCCGGAGTAGCGCAGATGCCTGAAATCGACCTGTTCTCACGGCTTGCCGTGGCCCTGGCCATTGGACTGATGGTGGGGATCGAACGCGGCTGGCGGTCTCGCGACGCCGAGGCGGATGGCCGGGCGGCGGGCCTGCGCACCTTTGGCCTGTCCGGCCTGACCGGCGGGATTTGCGGTGTGCTGACCGAACCGCTGGGGCCAGCGATCCTGGGCATCGGCTTTCTGGCCTTCAGTGCCGCCTTTGGCGCCTTCAGCTGGCTGGAGGCAACGACCAAAGGCACGGCCAGTGTCACCACCCTGATCGCCGGGATGCTGACCTTTCTGCTGGGCGCCCTGGCAATCGTCGGCGATATCACTGTCGCCATTGCGGCAGCGGTCAGCATGACCGTGCTGTTGGCCCTGCGCACGCAGCTGCACAGCTGGCTCGCCGCCATCACATGGGAGGAAATCCGGGCCGGACTGATCCTGATGGTGATGTCTTTCCTGCTGCTGCCGCTGTTGCCGAACCGGGCAATTGATCCCTGGGGCGCGGTCAATCTGCGCGAGGTATGGCTGCTGGCGATCATGATGGCACTGATTTCCTTGACCGGTTATGTCGCCGTGCGGCTGTTTGGCGACCGGCTGGGGATCATCGTGACCGCGGCGGCGGGCGGGCTGGCGTCCTCGACGGTCACTACGCTGACCTTTGCCCGGCTGGGGCGGGACCAGCCGGGGGCGGTCAATCTGCTGGTGGCGGGCATCCTGATCAGCGGGGCAGTGATGGCGCTGCGGGTGGGCGCGATTGCGGCGGCGCTGAACCCGGCGCTGCTGGGGCCGCTGG
>JAYTDA010000225.1:0-1859 GCA_043736155.1 Paracoccaceae bacterium
TCATTGCCGCCGCCCGACATCAGACTGTCATGGCCGCCGTAGCCGTGCAGGGTGTTGGCCCCGGCATTGCCGGTGATCTGGTTGGCGGCGTCATTGCCATTGGCCGACAACCCCATCACCCCCAACAGCCGCACATTCTGGATGCCGGTTCCCAGAGTGATGCTGCCCGACGTGTAGAACCAGGAGCCGTCCACCACATCCAGCTTCACATTGCCGAGCGAGAGATTGACCGTCGCCGAGAATGCCAGGCTGCCCGCCTGCCCGGTCACCGCCAAAGCCGGAGTGGCGGTCAGCCCGATGCCGTAGCCGCCGGCCGTGGCGGTCAGCGTTGACTGACCCTGCGCGGAAAAGGTCACCCCCGCCCGCGCCTCGCCCATCGAATAGAACTTGTCGAGGTCGCTGTCGGTGTAGGCGACGCCGGTCAAAAAGACCGTGCTGCCGGTGGTGCCGAACATTTCGGTCACCATGGCGGCGTTGTAGCTGAGCCCCCCTTGGGTGAAGATGCCAACCTCGGCCGCCATGCCGGCCTCGGTGTAGGTGGCGTTCAGCATGTTGACGCGGTGACCGCTGGAGACGAACAGCGCGTTGTGAATTTGCTCAACCGCCGCCTGAAGGTTCAGGGTGCCGGTGGTGCCGGTGAACCCGATGTTTTCGCCCATCGCTGTCCAGTCATAACCGGCAGCGGTGGCGCGGTCGCCGGGGGTGGAGCCGCCGTCGCCGGTGTGTGAAAACACATCCTGCTGCAGCATCCACATGGAATGGGCACTGGCGGCGGCGTCCAGATCGGCATTGCTGGCCAGCACCTGTTTGGATTGGGCCGAAATCGTCCCGGCGGTCAGCCCGGCGTTCAGGTCGATGCCGTTGCGCGCCGCCTCGCCGGCAGGGTCAAGACGGGCACGGTTGGTCAATTCGAGCAGAAATTGCTCGGCCGCGGTCAGTGACATCGGTTCCTCATTGGCAGTCTGCGTCCCCGGGGTCAGGCTGCCCGGCGAAGATGGCCAAATCGGGACCGATCCAAGTCGGACCGGGTGCGTTTATGCGGCAGGCTCACCGGCTGCGGAACAAGGACCCGAGCACGCCGCGCACCACCGCCGCGCCGGTCTTGGTGCCCAACTGGCGGGCGAAGCTTTTGGCAAAAGCCTCGCCGATCGAATCCGACCGGCTGGAGGGAGCCTTTTTCGGAGCCGGGCTGCTGGCATCGCCGCCGTCGTAACGGCGTCCACGGTGATGTTGCGGGGTGTCGGACGGGGCCTGAGCCTGTTCGGCGGCGTCACCTGACAGCTGATCGGCATCGCGCGCCGCCGTTGCTGCCCGTGCCCGCAGCCGTTCGTAAGCCGAATCGCGGTCCACCCGCGCGCCATATTTCGCCGCCATCGGCGAGGTGACCATCAGACTGGCGCGCAAGGCCGGGTCAATCGGGCCAAGCTGGCTGGACGGCGGGCGGATCAGGGTGCGTTCCGCCATGCCGGGGATGCCCTTGGCTTCCAGAAACGAGGTCACCGCCTCGCCCGTGCCCACGTCGCGGATGGCGTCGTCGATGGCAAAACGCGGATTGGGGCGATAGGTTTCGGCGGCCTTGGCGAGGTCTTTCTGATCTTTGGCGGTGAAGGCCCGCAAGGCGTGCTGCACGCGGTTGCCCAACTGGCCGAGGATCACTTCCGGCACATCTGCCGGGTTCTGGGTGACGAAATAGACACCGACGCCCTTGGACCGGATCAGCCGGGCCACCTGCTCGACCTTTTCAACCAGCGCACGGGGGGCGTCGTTGAACAGCAAATGCGCCTCGTCAAAGAAGAACACCAGTTTCGGGCGGTCGGGGTCGCCGACCTCGGGAAGGGTTTCGAACAGCTCGGAGAGCA
>JAYTDA010000226.1:0-3712 GCA_043736155.1 Paracoccaceae bacterium
TGCGCGTAGCCAAAAAGGGCGACGCGGTCGGGGGCAAACGTCAGCACTTTTTCAATCGTATCGGCGATCCGTGCTTCAGTCTGATGCGGCAGGCCGTAGACGAGATCGGTATTCAGCGACGAAATTCCCGCAGCCCGCAAATCCGCAACACAGACTTGCGTAAGCTCAAATGGTTGCTCCCGTCCAATCGCCTGCTGAACTTCTGGCGCAAAGTCCTGAATGCCGATTGAGGCGCGGGTCATTCCCTCCGCCGCCAAGGCATCAATTTTGGCCCGGTCGACCATCGTCGGGTCAATCTCGACCGAAAACTCGAAGTCTTCTGCCGGTTCAAACACGTCGCGGATAGCGCGGGCCAACCTGTGAATCAAGATTGGCGGCAGAATGGTCGGTGTGCCGCCGCCCCAGTGCAACTGGCCCATCCGCAGGCCACTTGGCAGGATATCGCGAAGCAAAGCCAGTTCTGCCTCAAGCGTTTCGATGTACCCCTCCACTGGCCCCAACGTCTGGGTGCCTTGGGTATGACAGGCACAAAACCAGCATAAACGCTCGCAGAATGGAATGTGGATATAGACCGAAACGGGTGCGCGTGGATCCAACTTCGCAAGAGCCTCCGCCTGAAACGTGGCACTGATCCGGGGCGAGAACACTGCGGCCGTCGGATAAGACGTGTAACGTGGCACGCGCGCATCAAAGAGGCCAAGCGCGCGAAGATTGTCTACGTGTTTCATTTTACCTATACTACCGAAAAAAACTGGCGTGACGTTGCGCCATATCAAACAATGAGAACCGTCCGAATGCGCCGGAACACAATGGTTGAGTCAGAAAACACGGGCTACATCGGGCAGCGCTTCTGAACACATCCTTCTCGCGAAGCAGCTTTGGGTTACGCAACCGCAACCGTCTTCGCGTTACATTTAGAAATCCATGCTTCCAGCGCTCTGGCTTCCGGGGGCAGGCTTGTGGCCATCCCCTCTGCGAAGATCTCGAAAGCCGGGAGGTTCAGCGCATTTATGCCAACAATCACCGGAATGCCCATGGAAAGTGCTTCAGCTATCACGCCCCGGAATCCGCGTCCTTCGCTTTCGTGTTTGCCGAATTTGTTGACGATGAGGACGTCTGCCCCAAGCGACAGCTTGGCCGATACCAGGCCGACCGCGGTTTCCAGTGCAGCAGGGTCAAGCCTGCAACCACGCGACGATCGGCCGAGATCCTGACTGATCCGCAGCACGGGCCCATCGGGCAGAACCTGAACATCCATGTCGCACGGGCCGGCATCCGCCCGTTCAGAATTGATCTGAACCGTTCCACAGCATCTGAGGCCGCGCAACGCAAGACGAGCGGCCAGCTTGAAAAGGATCAGATCGGTGTCGCCCCTTCCAGGTGCCATTGTGTAGGCTAAATGCATCTCTAGGGTCCTCATGATGGACAGAAGGGTTGGAATTCGACCAATGCGCCGGCGGGAAGCCACTCTGCGTCAGCGGGTATGAAGATTAGGCCAGACGCCATCGCAAGACCGCTCACCTGCGACGAATGAGTCTCTGGCTCAAAGCTTACGACGTCGCGGCCCTGCGGGTCGAACCCCGCGCAGATTGCCGGGCGCAACTCGCAGCGCCCGGTTTTTCTGGAAATGTCATGGGCCGTGACGACATGCCGCCGCTTGGCACCATCATCCGTCCTGCCTGCCATTCTTCTGACAAGCGCTTCACCAAAGAGCTGCCAAGTGATGAATGCAGAAAGGGGATTGCCTGGGAGCCCCAGCCAGGCTGCTCCCCTGACACGCCCGAAGGACACGGGCTTGCCAGGTTTGATCGCAACACCGCTGAAGATGATTTCGGCATCCATCGCCGACAGCGTCGGTTTTATGTGATCTTCCTCACCCACTGAAATCCCGCCAGTGGTGACCACGAGGTCTGCAACGTTTGCCATCTCTGCAGTCTGTAAAAACAGTGCATCTGCGCTGTCGAGACCGTGTTCGACGGCGACAAGTTCGATGTCAGGTCGCGTCAGCGCGGCGGTCAGCATGGGCGTGTTCACATCCCAGATCTGCGCTGCCGCCCGGTCTGCGCCTGCCTGACGCACCTCATCCCCGGTTACCAGGAGGGCGACGCGCAATCGTCTGCGCACCCGGACGGACCCGGCACCCGCTGCGGCGCAGGCGGCGATTTCGCGGGGCCCCAGACGCTGCCCCTGCCTTAGAACTGTGGCCCCTGCCGCCATTTCTCTGCCCGCAAAGCGGATGTTCAGCCCCGGTTCGGGACGGCGCGCAATTCGGATGGTCGCACCTCTACGCCGGACGTCTTCCTGCATCACGACGGCATCCGACCCTGCGGGGATTGGCGCACCGGTAAAAATCTGGGAAGACTGCAGGCCGGAAAGTGGTCGATTGGCAGGTTGCCCCGCCTGAACCCGTGCAACAACATCCAGCGTCCACGGGCCATCACCGACCAGTTCCGCTGTAACAACAGCGTAGCCGTCCATCGCCGCGTTGTCGAAAGGCGGGCTCATGCACAAGGCGTTGACCGGGCTTGCGAGAGTTCGGCCCAAGGCAAGGCCAATTGCAAGGTCTTCGGTCTCTTCAACGGGGGTCGTACGAGCAAAGATCAAGGCGAGCGCATCGTCGATGCTGATCAACGTCTTGAGGGTATCACGGCCGTCACAGCCACAGCCGTGCGGTGCCATGGGTTGCAAAATCGTCATTCCGCTACCTCCTTCTGGAAATGGCCGGGGCCAATGCTGCAATCGAGGTCGTGCAAACGACCGTCTTTCAGTCCGTAAATCAGGCCATGCACGCGAAGGTTCGCACTGCGTCGCCAAGCCCTTTGCAGGATGGGCGTTTCGCAGACGCGCCGAACACCCTCTACCACGTTCAGTTCAGCCAGGCGGTCGCGCCGTGCCTCGATATCCGGCTGTTGTGCCAAATCGACGGCGTAGCTGCGTGCCAGCCGCCGGATCGGCTCCAGCCAGTGATCGGCAAGGCTTTGTGGCAGATCCACGGTGGCAGCTTTGACGCCGCCGCAGCCGTAATGACCGCAAACAATGATTTCGCGCACTTTCAGGGCCTCGACCGCGAATTCCAGCGCCGACAAGAGGTTCATGTCAGACGAGTGGACGATATTGGCGACATTGCGATGGACGAAGACCTCACCCGGATCAAGGCCCGCGACCACGTTTGCCGGAACACGACTGTCCGAGCAGCCGATCCAGAAATACTCCGGTGCCTGCAGGGCTGCGAGGCGCGTAAAGTAGTCGGGTTCCTGCGCTTGGCGGCTTGCCGACCAATCCCGATTTCGTGCCAGAAGATCATTCAGCATTCGGTGCCTCCGCAACAGGTGGCAAGCCTCGGCGCGTCCGCATCTGTCTCGACAGCGTTTCCAGATCGCGCCGCGTCAGGCGGGCGCGGGCAATCGGCAACAGGATTGCGTTTTCTGCGGCAAGGTGACGCCGCACATGGCCCGCAAACAATGTCAACAAATGACGATCCTCGGTCGAAAGTTCGGACCCGGTATCGAGGCACCGGGCAAGAGCCGTCCGCAGCCCTGGCAAAAGCCGAGTTGCTTCGTCAAGATCACGGCAGATACGGGCAATCGCAGGCCCAATTCCATCTTCAGCAGGGCAACGGCGTGCAAGCAGCGGAAACAGGTCTTCGGCCTCATCCCGCATGTGGAAGTTCAATTCTTCGTTCACGAACCGCAACACGGTTTTTGCGGCCGAA
>JAYTDA010000227.1:0-2256 GCA_043736155.1 Paracoccaceae bacterium
GTTCGCGGCCAGATTCTGAAAGAGCTCGACATCATCGCGATCAAGAAGATTCCCCAATATTTCCTGACCATCCACGAGATCGTCGAATTCGCCCGCTCGCAGGGCATCCTGTGTCAGGGGCGCGGTTCGGCGGCAAACTCTGCTGTCTGCTTTGTTTTGGGCATCACGTCGGTTGATCCGACCGAGCAAGAATTGCTGTTCGAACGCTTTATCAGCCTTGACCGAGACGAGCCGCCCGACATCGACGTGGATTTTGAGCATGAGCGCCGGGAAGAAGTGATCCAGTGGATTTATGCCCGGTATGGCCGCCACCGGGCAGGCCTCTGCGCCACCGTTATTCACTACCGCCCCCGCAGTGCGATCCGCGAGGTGGGCAAGGCCATGGGCCTGTCCGAAGATGTTACGGCGGCCTTGGCCAAAACGGTCTGGGGCAGTTATGGCACCGACATCGGGCAAAAGAACGTGTCCGAGGTGGGCCTTGATCTGACCGATCCGCTGCTGTCGCGCACCATCCGGCTGGCCGAACAGATGATCGGCATGCCCCGGCATTTGTCGCAGCATGTCGGCGGTTTTATCCTGACCGAAGGCCGCTTAAGTGAAACCGTGCCCATCGGTAACGGTGCCATGGCCGACCGCAGCTTTATCGAATGGGACAAGGACGATATCGACGAGTTGGGCATCCTTAAGGTCGATATATTGGCCTTGGGGATGCTGACCTGCATCCGCAAATGCTTTGACCTTTTGCACGCGCATTATGGGGTAAAGCACGATCTGGCCTCGATCCCGCAGGATGATGCCGTCTATGATATGCTGTGCCGGGGCGACAGCATCGGGGTGTTTCAGGTGGAAAGCCGGGCGCAGATGAACATGCTGCCACGCCTGCGCCCCCGCCGCTTTTACGATCTGGTGATCGAGGTCGCCATCGTGCGCCCCGGCCCCATTCAGGGCGATATGGTGCATCCCTATCTGCGGCGGCGCAGCGGGCAAGAGCAGGTGGACTATCCCTCGCCCGCCTTGCCGCATGATCAGAACGAGTTGAAAACCATCCTTGAACGCACCCTCGGCGTGCCGATTTTTCAGGAACAGGCGATGAAGATCGCCATGGAAGCGGCACAGTTTTCATCGCTTGAGGCCAATGAACTGCGCAAAGCCATGGCCACCTTCCGCTCTCGCGGGACCATCGGCACGCTGGAAGAAAAGATGGTCGGCCGTATGATCACCCGTGGCTATGATCCGGAATTTGCACGGCGGTGTTTCAATCAGATCAAGGGGTTCGGCGATTACGGCTTTCCCGAAAGCCACGCGGCCAGCTTTGCGTTGCTGGTTTACGTCTCCAGCTGGCTGAAGCATTACTATCCGGCGGTTTTCGCGGCGGCGCTGCTGAACTCACAGCCGATGGGGTTTTACGCCCCCGCCCAGATCGTGCGCGACGCCCGCGATCATGGCGTCGAGGTGCGCCCGGTGGATGTAAATTTCAGCGACTGGAACAACACGCTGGAACCATCGGGCAGGGCTTGGGCGCTGCGGCTGGGGCTGCGACAGGTCGATGGTATGGCGCAGGGGGCCGCAGACCGCCTGATGGCGGCACGCGACGCCCCGTTTGCCGATCTTGAAACGCTTAAAACCGCGGTGCCGCTGACCGTGGCGGTCATTCGCAGGCTGGCGGCGGCGGATGCGTTCCGATCAATGGGCTTGGATCGGCGGGCCGCCCTGTGGGAGGCGCGTGCGCTGAAAGACGCCCCCGACCTGCCGCTGTTTGCCCAGACCCGCGATGAGGGGCGCGAGACGCTGGTCGATCTGCCCCGCATGCCGGTGTGCGAACATGTGGTGGCCGATTATCAAACCCTGCGGTTATCTCTCAAGGCGCATCCGATGCAGTTCTTGCGCACCAGCATGGCCCGGCAGGGCTATCGCACCGCCGCCGATCTGGCCAGCCTGCGCAACGGTCAACAGGTGCGCCTTGCCGGTTTGGTGCTGGTCCGCCAGCGCCCCGGCAGCGCCAAGGGCGTGTGCTTTATCACGCTGGAAGATGAAACCGGCGTCGCCAATCTGGTGGTCTGGCCCGCGGTGATGGCGGCGTTTCGCAAGGCGATCATGACCGCGCGGTTGCTGCAGGTGACGGGTCAGATACAGCGCGATGCCACCTCTGGCGTCACCCATGTCGTGGTCGCAACCCTGACCGACCGCAGCGACGCCCTGCTGCGCCTTTCCGACAGCCGCCTGCCGGTTCCGCTGTCGCGCGCCGATGAGGTCGCC
>JAYTDA010000228.1:0-8327 GCA_043736155.1 Paracoccaceae bacterium
CGCCACTTCGCCGGTGCTGCGCGGCAGGGTGACTGCCAGCGGCGGGCAACGATAGGCGGTCAGGGCGTCGCATTCATAGACCCGTGCCGCGTCTCCCCAGATCACACCGTCAGCAGGCAACAGCGCCTGCAACGAAGCGATCAGGCGCGAACGCCGGGCCAGAATGGTTGGGTCAGGTAGCGGCATATCCATCGGCAGGTCTCCAAGTCAGTCAAGGAAGTACCGCTGCAACGGGGCGGTTGCAATTGGCTTTGCCAAACTCTGTTCCGAACTCTGTTCCAAACTTTGGGCCAAACGCTGTACCGAACTGGCCCGGGTCGGCCCGCTCCGGGCCACTATCGGGATTTGCACGGGCGCGGGCGGGCGGATAAGCTGACTGCCATGGAAATCATGTCACACCTCGCGCCCTTTACCCTGCTGGACGCCGCCGCTGTCGGGCTGTTGTTGTTTCTGGCGGTCAGTATCGGCTGGCTGATCGACCATCCAGGCAACCGACGACAGTCGGTTTCGGTGCTGATGATGCAGTACCGCCGCGAATGGATGGTGGAAATGATCACCCGCGAACCTCGGATCTTTGACAGCGGTGTGCTGGACGGGCTGCGACAGGGTATCACCTTTTACGCCTCGGCCTGCATCATCGCCATCGGCTCCGGGCTGGCGCTGGTCGGCAATACCGCGCCGCTGCAAGGATTGGCCACCGATCTGACCCTGCAAGCCGCTGATACGCTGGTGCTGAAGGTCAGGATTTTGCTGGTGCTGGGGTTCATCGCCAATGCCTTCCTGAAATTCGTCTGGTCGCACCGGCTGTTCGGCTATTGCTCGATCATGATGGCGGCGGTGCCCAATGATGTGAAAAACCCCGAATGCCTGCCCCGCGCCGCTCAGGCGGCAGAGATCAACATCACTGCGGCGCGGAGCTACAACCGGGGTTTGCGGTCGGTCTATTTCGCATTGGGGGCGCTGGGGTGGCTGCTGGGGCCGGAGGCTTTGCTGATCTCGGCAGTGGCAACGGCGGCGGTGATGCTGCGGCGGGAATTCGCCTCGCAATCACGGGCGATCATGCTGAATCGAAGCGGGATGTAGGTCGCAACCGGGTGCCTGATCGTCTTTTCTTGCAGCTTTTCTTTCGGGGAAATACTCCACAGGGGGTCCGGGGGGTGTGAAACCCCCCGGCTTTCCCGGCAAAGCAGCTTAACGCCGCTGCCCTTCGCGCAGCCATGCCGCCACCGCCAGCAGCGACGCCAGCAGCAGGAAGCCCCAGGCGGGCAACAGCGGCACAATCCGGATATCGGCGGTCAGATAGGCGCCGCGCGGGGTGATGCCGATCCAGCCGCGCCCGCTGGCAACCCGGCCGATCCCGACGCGGCGGATATCGGGAAACCCGTCTGACAGCCGCACTATGCCGCCACCGGTTGCGGCAATCGCCGGTTCCAGCAGATCACCACTGGCAATCGTCTGTTCGAACTCGCGCGGAGCGGCGGGGCCAAGGGCCGCCACCGCCGCCATCTCGCCATCGGCCAGCCGGTACAGGCCGACATCCGGGGCATCCCAGGTGGCTTCATACCGCCCCGGTTCCCCTTCGACCAGCGGCAGCAGGGTCACGCTGCCATCGGGGGCGGTGATGGTGACCTGATGATCCCGCTCTTCCAGCGACCGGCGCACCACCGTCAGGGCCAGCCCCCTGGCACTGGCCGTCAGCGCCTCTTCTTCCAGTTCCGGCTCTTTCATCATCCAGTGCGCCAGCCGCCGCAGCAGCTCCAGTTGAGGCCCGCCGCCCTCAAAGCCCCGGCTCCACAGCCAGGCCTGATCGGAGGCCAACAGCGCAATCCGCCCGTCGCCGACCCGGTTCAGGATCAGCAGCGGCTTGTCCTCTGCCCCGGTCATCACCACATCGCCACCGGCCGGTTCCACCTCGACAGTGCGGAACCACCGGCCCCAGGGAACCACTGTGCCGCCCCCCTCTGGCGGCAGCTTGTCCAACCCCTCCGTCACCGGATGTCGGGCCCCCAGCGCGGTGACAGCAGGAAGGTAGCCCTGATCGATCACCCGCGCCGTTGGAATCCCCGGTAGAATCTCGCCCAACGGCGAGCGATAGACCGAATCGACGGTGCCATATTCCGACCCTGCCGCCACCAGCACAGCGCCGCCCTGTTTTACATAGTCGCGGATATTGGCGAGGTATTCCATCGGCAGGATGCCCCGCATCCGGTAGCGGTCAAAGATGATCAGATCGAACTCGTTGATCTTTTCCACAAACAACTCGCGGGTCGGAAAGGCGATCAGTGACAGTTCCGACACCGGGATGCCGTCCTGCTTTTCCGGCGGGTGCAGAATGGTGAAATGCACCAGATCAACGGCGCTGTCGGATTTCAGCAGGTTGCGCCAGGTGCGTTCGCCGGCATGGGGTTCGCCCGATACCAGCAACACCCGCAACCGGTCGCGCACACCGTTGATCCGGATCACTGCGGCGTCATTGCGGTCGGTCAACTGGCCGGGGGCGGGGGCAAGGCTGAATTGCAGCACATTGATGCCGCCGTGCGGCAGGGTGACCGGCAGGTTCAGGTCTTCACCGGTTGGGACCTGAAAGGTCTGCATTTCGCCGCCGTCAACCGCATAGGACAGATCGGCAACCCCGGCGGCACTGGCGGGCACCGCGCCCTGATCGTCGATCCGCAGGGTCAGGGTCACCGGTTCGCCGATGATGGCAAAGGCGGGGGCGTTTTTTATCACCAGCCGCCGGTCCCAGTCCTGTGGCTCGCCGGTCAACAGCAGATGCACCGGGGCAGGCATCG
Organism: Paracoccaceae bacterium; assembly: GCA_043736155.1. Classification (GTDB taxonomy): domain Bacteria; phylum Pseudomonadota; class Alphaproteobacteria; order Rhodobacterales; family Rhodobacteraceae; genus JANNRR01. Next base: position 2,793 of record JAYTDA010000228.1, read on the forward strand.
CAGGGGCAAGGGGCGCATCATGCACCTGCCCGTCACTGACGATGATGGCACCCGCCACCCTTGCGCGCGGCTCTTCGGCCAACAGCCGCGCCAGCGCCGTCATCACCAGTGATCCGCCATCGTCGGGGGCATCGGCCACCGTCACGCTGCGCACCTCCAGATTGGCCATCGCCTCTAGCCGCGCGGTCAGCTGCGCCACGGCGGCAGCGATCTGGGCCGGGCGGGCTGCGATCTTCTGGCTGGCGGTCTGATCCACCACCACCAGCACAATATCGGTCTGCGCGGTGCGGTCCTCGGTTTGCAGGCTGGGGTTGGCCAGTGCCGCCACCAGAGTTGTCAGCGCCAGTGCCCTGAGCCACCACCCGGCCAGGCCCTGCCAAAAGGCCATGACAATGCCGCCAAAGCCGATGACCAGTGCCGCCCACAGCACTGGCCAGGGCAACAGCGGGTCAAGGATGATCTGCCCGGTGCTCATTGGCCCAGCCTGTCCAGCAGCGCCGGCACATGGACCTGATCGGATTTGTAGTTGCCGGTCAGCACATGCATCACCAGGTTGATGCCGAACCGATAGGATATTTCGCGCTGCCGCTCGCCCGCAAAACCGCGACCGACCGGGTACATCTGTACCCCGGCCTGATCAATCGCCCAGGCACTGGCCCAATCATTGCCCCCGACCACCACCGGCGTCACCCCGTCATTCAGGTTGCGAAACGGCATGCCGTCTTCCAGTTCGGCATCGGGGGGGGCGGCTTCGACCCAGATGGTCTGACCGGCGTACCGGCCGGGAAATTCTTGCAGAAGATAAAAGGTGCGGGTCAGCACATGATCGGCGGGCAGGGGTTCCAGCGGCGGGATATCCAGCGGTTGCGCCAGCGCCTGCAACTTCAGCGCTGCAGGGGTGGACCCGCCAAATTCGGCGATATCGGCATCGGCGGTATCAAACAGGATCATGCCGCCGTTGCGCAGATAGCGGTTCAGCCTGGCATAGGCCTCTTGCGACGGAATCGGCTGGTCGGGCGAAATCGGCCAATACAGGAACGGAAAGAACGTCAGTTCATCGCGTTCAAGATCCACCCCGATCGGCCCCGCCGGTTCCACAGATGTCCGTTCGAAAAGCCGCGCCGACAGGCCGCGCAGACCCGCCTGTGCCAGACTGTCCAGCGCCGCATCGCCGGTGATGACATGCGCCAGCACCACGGCACTGGTTGCCTCCAGTGCCAGCAGATCGTTGGGCGGCAGGGTCGTGCTGTCTTCGGCGGTTTGCGCCAGCGCCGACTGTGGCACTGCAGCCAGCGCCAGCAGCACCAGCACCAGCACCAGCACCGCGCCAACCCGCCGCGCCAGTGCACCGCGCAACCGCCCGGTCAGCCACAGCGACGCCATGATGTCAGCCAGCAGGGCCAGCAGCGCCGCTGACAGCAAAGTGCCTTTCAGCCTTGTTTCCTCGGCCAGTTGTACCCCCTCTACCACCACATCGGCGGGCCATGATGCCGCCACCAGTTCGCTTTCGGCACCCATCACGTTCAGCGCCACCTGCCGGTCGCCATCGGCATAAAGCCCCGGTGGCATCCCCGGTTGTGGCTGACCCAAGCCCAGCTTTTCCCCGGCGACGCCAGAGGTCTTTCCGGCATCCTGCACCACACCAAACCCGTCGAGCACCTTTTTGGCCACCCAGGTGGTGCCGGTCATGTCATCCACACCGGGTCGCGCCGCGCGGCTGGAAATCGCCAGCCGTTCCAGCATCTGCACAAACAGGCCGGACAGCGGCAGGGTGGACCAGTCGGCATTGGCGGTCACATGGAACAGCACCACCTGGCCATCGCCCATTACCTTGCGGGTCACCAGCGGGGTGCCATCGGCCAAGGCGGCAATGGTGCGTTCGGCAAGGGCCGGATCGGGTTGCGCCAGTACCTGGCTGGTCACCGTCACTTCATCCGGGATGGTCAGACCGAAAAACGGCGATCCTTCGGCAAACGGCGCAAGGCCGCGCGGGTCGCCCCAGCTCATCGCGCCACCGACCGACCGACCGCCTTCGCGCAGCCGCACCGGCATCAACGGGTCTTCGGCGTCGCGGCTGATGCCGCTGGCGGCCAGCCGTGGCCCGGCAAACCGCACCAGCAACCCACCGGCATCGACCCAATCGGCGATGCCATCGCTTTCCCCTTGGGTCAATTTGGCGACATCGGCCAGCACGATCACATCAGGGTTGGCCAGCAGGATATCCTCGATGGTGCCCGCCAACAGATCGGCAGAGGGGATCAGCGCCTGTTTCAGATAGTGGGTCGGTGACAACAGCTCCAACCCCTCGCGGTCCTCACGCGCCGAAATCAGCGCCACCTTGCGCCGCTTCAAGCCATCATCGGTGATCGACACCGCAGCAGCTGACCGCTGGCCATCGACGGCAAACCGGGTCACCCGGTTGCGCAGTTCAGGCGGCAGCGACAGGCTGACCTGCGCCTCGGTGGCCAAAGTGGCAAAGGTGGCACTGGCGGTGGCCAGATCCCGCTCGATCCCGGCAGGGTCCAGCCCGCGCGCCACCAGGGTCACATCGGTCTGGGTGCCCGGCTGCACGCGCAGCACCGTCAATTGGATGGCACCATCGGCAAAGGTCGGCGGCCGCAGGCCATAGAGCGGGCGTCCGCCTTCAAACACCGTCACCTGCCCATGCGACTGCAGCGCCGCCAGCAAGTCCTCCCTGCCCGGGCGCGACAGACCGTCTGACAGCCAGTAGCTGTCAAAATCGCCTTGCAGCCCCTGGGCCCAAGTGGTCAAGGCCACAGCATCCGGTTGCCACGGCTGCGGCACCAGCCCCGGCAGCCGGGTGGACCAGCTTGCCGCGTCCTGAAAATCCGCGCCACTCTTGCCCAGCACCGGCAGTTCGGTGGTCACCACCACCGCCACCGGCCGCCCGCTGCGCTGCGCCTCGGCCAACAGCGCCTCGACCCGGTTCAGCCGCGCCGTCCAGTCGGCGGCATCGGCCCAGGTGCCGTCGATCAGTACCAGCAAGGGGCCGTTGCCACCGCGTTCCGGCGCAGGGTTCAGCACCGGCCCGGCAAAGCCGATGATCGCCGCTGCCACCGCCAGCACCCGCAGCAGCAGCAGCCACCACGGCGTGCGGTCGCTTTGATGTTTGTCGTCACTCAGACCCAACAGCAGGGTGATCCCGGGAAATTTCCGCACCACCGGCGCCGGTGGCACGGCGCGCAGCAACAGCCACAGCACCGGCAAAGCCAGCAAAGCCGTCAGCAGCAGCGGAGCCAGAAATCCCACAGGGCCAATCGCGAACATCAGGCCCCCCGTTCCAGCGCATGATACAGCCAGAGCAGCGCACCCTGTGCCGGGTCGCTGGTATGGTGGCACAGATACAGCCAGCCGGTGGCCTGCGCCACATTGGCCAACCGGTCCTTGCGTTCAGCCAACCGGTCCAGATAGCGGCTGCGCAGGTCGCCGGCTTTCAGCGTTTCATGTCGCAGGCCCCCTGCCATCGAGGTGAAGATGGTGCGGCCGTCAAACGGGAAATCCTCCTCCACCCGGTCCAGCACCTGCAACAGCGCCCCGCGCACCCCGCGATCGGCGGCGGCGGTCAGTGCCGCCTCGGCTGCGGCGATATCCCCCATGAAATCCGAGGCGAACAGCGCGCGGCTGTGGGCCGGGATGCCGCGCACCTCGGGTGCCGGATAGTCTTCGCCCGAAGCACCTGCCAAAGCCGCCGCCAGCCGCAGCATCTGCTGCTGACCCGAACGGGGCGGGGTTTCCAGTCCTGACAGGCCGACCCGTTCGCCGCCCCGGATCAGCAGTACGGCGGCGGCCATCGCCAGCAGCCGCGCCCGTTCGCCTTTGGTGGGCCGGGTTGCTGCGCCGGTAAATGTCATCGACGGGCCGGGATCCACCCAGATCAGCACCGACTGCGCTGCCTGCCATTCCTTTTCGCGGATGAAATGCTGATCCGACCGGCCAGACCGGCGCCAATCCACCAGCCGCGCCGCATCGCCCGGTGCTGCGGGGCGGTATTGCCAGAATTCGTCGCCGCGCCCCGACCGGCGGCGGCCATGCTCGCCCAGCATCACGGTGGCCGCCAGTTGTTCGGCGCTGGCCATCAACGGCGGCAACGCCCCGGCCAGCGCTTCGGCACCGTGGCGCAGGGTGGTTGCAACTGTGGCGGGGTCAGGGATCACGCCGCCCTCCCGGTCCGGGTGACAGCGGCTGCCACCTGTGCGATCAGCGCCGCCAGGGTTTCGCCGCGCGCCCTTGCCGCGAAGCCCAAAGCCATGCGGTGGATCAGCACTGGCCTCGCCATCGCCAGCACATCCTCGGCATTCGGGGCCAGACGCCCTTCCAGCAGCGCCTTGGCCCGGACCGTCAGCATCAGCGCCTGCGCGGCACGCGGCCCCGGCCCCCAGCTGACCGATCCGGTCACACCCGGCGCCGCCTCCGCCTCTCCGGGCCGACAGGCGCGCACCAGATCAAGGATCAGTTCGACCACCGCATCCCCCACCGGCATCCGCCGCAACAGGGTCTGTGCTTCGATCAGCGCCTCCGCCGTAAACACCGCCGTTGCCTCGGCCTCCTCTACCCCGGTGGTGGCGATCAGAATCTCGCGTTCGGTGGTGCGGGTCGGGTACTCCACATCGATCTGCACCAGAAACCGGTCCAGCTGCGCCTCCGGCAACGGGTAGGTGCCTTCCTGTTCGATCGGGTTTTGCGTCGCCAGCACATGAAACGGGCGGCCCAGCGGGCGGTGCTGCCCGGCAATCGTCACTTCACGCTCCTGCATCGCCTGCAACAGCGCCGATTGGGTGCGGGGGCTGGCGCGGTTGATCTCATCCGCCATCAGCAATTCGCAAAACACCGGCCCCTCGATGAACCGGAAACTGCGGGACCCATCGGCGGCGGCATCCAGCACCTCGGACCCCAGAATGTCGGCGGGCATCAGGTCTGGCGTGAACTGGATGCGGTTGGCCCGCAGCCCCATCACCCCCGACAGCGTATCGACCAACAGCGTCTTGCCCAACCCCGGCAGCCCGACCAACAGCGCATGACCGCCGCATAGCAGCGCCGCCAGCGACAACTCGACCACCCGCTCCTGGCCGATGAACCGCTTGTTCACCTCGACCCGCGCGTGACCCAACCTTTCGGCCAGCGCTTCAATCTCGGCGACAAGGGTGGCATCGGACATGACATTGCTCCTGCTATGACTATATGTGCATTAGAACGGGTCGCGGCCCGATGCACAAATGCCAAAAGGGCCAGCCAAGGGAAAATGATTGTGAAGCCGACAGCCGAAGGTTTGATGTCACAGGTCAAGGCGACACGTGGCCCTCCCCCCGTCCACCTGTGGAACCCGCCGTTCTGCGGCGATATCGACATCCGCATCGCCCGCGACGGGACATGGTATTACCTTGGCACCCCCATCGGTCGCGCGCCGCTGGTCAAACTGTTCTCCTCGATCCTGAAACGCGAAGGCGACGCCTATTTTCTGGTCACCCCGGTTGAAAAGGTTGGCATCCGCGTCGATGATGCCCCCCTGCTGGCCAC
>JAYTDA010000229.1:0-10498 GCA_043736155.1 Paracoccaceae bacterium
GACGCTGCGGGCACCGGCGGCAAAGGCATAGGCGTGCTGACGGTCGGTCAATGCCGGGGTGGCAAAGGTATCTTTCCAGCCGATATAGTCCCAGTAATCCACATGCAGCGCCAGGGCGATCACGTCATCGCGCCCCGCCAGTTCCCCCAGAACCGCATCGGCGGGCGGGCAGGACGAACAGCCTTGCGAGGTGAACAGTTCCACCACCACCGGATTGGTCTGGGCCGCAGCGATCCCGGACAGCGCAAGGGTGGCACTGAACAGGGAAAAGATGAGGTGACGCATGTTGTTTACCTTTGTTCGCTATCGGCAAGCTGTATCCACGGTGGCACCATCTGGCCAATCAAGGTTCTGCAAGAAGTCGTGATCCGGCAATCCCGGCCCACAGCGCAGGATTGGCCAAACCGAAACTGCCCGGCGTGGCCAAGCCTGCGCCGTCTGTCGGGATTTTCTGTGTACAATGGCATACAAATTGCACCTGCCCCCTTGATCCTGCACCCCGCTTGCGGCATGACCGAACCCAGCACTCCTCCCTCCATTGCAACAAGGGACGCTCCCCATGACAGTTTTCGTAGGTTCTGACAGCGCCGGGACACGGGCCACCCTGACCGCTGGCGGCAGCACCGTCGCCTATTACTCGATCCCGGCGGCTCAGAAGGCGGGTCTTGGCGACTTTTCGCGGTTGCCCGCGTCGCTCAAGGTGGTGCTGGAAAACCTGCTGCGGTTCGAGGATGGGCGCACGGTGACGCTGGATGACATCCGCGCCTTTGGCATCTGGGCCACGCAAGGCGGCCAGAACCCGCGTGAGATTGCCTATCGCCCGGCCCGAGTGCTGATGCAGGATTTCACCGGGGTTCCGGCGGTGGTCGATCTGGCGGCGATGCGCGACGGCATCATCGGCCTGGGGGGCGACCCGCAAAAGATCAACCCGCTGGCCCCGGTGGATCTGGTGATCGACCATTCGGTGATGATCGACGAGTTTGGCACCCCGCGCGCGTTTCAGGCCAATGTCGACCGCGAATATGAACGCAACATGGAACGCTATGTCTTTCTGAAATGGGGACAAAAGGCGTTTGCCAATTTCCGCGTGGTGCCGCCGGGCACCGGTATCTGCCACCAGGTCAATCTGGAATATCTGGCGCAGACCGTCTGGACCGACCGTGACCCGTCGGGGGCCGAGGTGGCCTATCCTGATACGCTGGTCGGCACTGACAGCCACACCACCATGGTCAACGGCCTCGCCGTGCTGGGCTGGGGGGTTGGCGGCATCGAGGCAGAGGCGGCGATGCTGGGTCAGCCGGTGTCGATGCTGATCCCCGAAGTCGTCGGCTTCAAGCTGACCGGGATGATGACCGAAGGCACCACCGCCACCGATCTGGTGCTGAAGGTGGTGCAGATGCTGCGCAAGCACGGTGTGGTCGGCAAGTTTGTCGAGTTCTACGGCGCAGGGCTCGACCATCTGCCGCTGGCCGACCGTGCCACCATCGCCAACATGGCCCCGGAATATGGCGCCACCTGCGGCTTTTTCCCGATTGACGATGAAACCCTGCGCTATCTGCGCGGCACCGGCCGCGAGGAAGCGCGGATTGCGCTGGTCGAGGCCTATGCACGCGCCAACGGCATGTGGCGTGGGCCGGACTATGACCCGATCTACACCTCGACCCTGCATCTCGACATGGCAGAAATTGTCCCCGCCATCTCTGGCCCGAAACGGCCACAGGATTTCCTGCCGCTGACCGAAGCTGCCGCCGCTTTCGGCAATTTCATCCGCACCACGCGCAAACTGCCCACCGCAACGGCGGCACAAACCGAAGACTGGAAAGACGAGGGCGGTGCGTTGAAACCCGCCTCGCTGCCCGGCAGCTTCGAGGGTTTTTCGTCGGCGACGGTGGCAGGTGAAAACTACACGCTGCGCGATGGCTCGATCGTGATTGCCTCGATCACCTCCTGTACCAACACCTCCAACCCCTCGGTGATGATTGCCGCCGGTCTGGTGGCGCGCAAGGCCCGGGCGCTGGGGCTGACCCGCAAGCCCTGGGTCAAAACCTCGCTGGCCCCCGGCAGTCAGGTGGTTTCGGAATATCTGAATGCCGCCGGGTTGCAGGAAGACCTTGATGCCATCGGCTTCAACCTTGTCGGCTATGGCTGCACCACCTGTATCGGCAACTCCGGCCCGCTGGACCCGGCGATTTCCGCCGCGATCAACGAAGGCGATCTGGTAGCCACCGCTGTGCTGTCCGGCAACCGCAATTTCGAGGGCCGGATTTCCCCCGATGTCCGCGCCAACTATCTGGCATCGCCGCCGCTGGTGGTGGCCTACGCGCTGGCGGGCGACATCAACATCGATCTGACCACCTCGCCATTGGGCACCGCCACCAGTGGCCAGCATGTCTATCTGAAGGATATCTGGCCGACCAATGCCGAAATCGCCGAACTGGTCGAAGCCACCGTGACCCGTGCCGCATTCCAGAAGAAATATGCCGATGTGTTCAAGGGTGACGCCAAATGGCAGGCGGTCGAGGTGACCGAAGCGGAAACCTACGATTGGCCACCCTCATCGACCTATATCCAGAACCCGCCCTATTTCCGTGGCATGGCGCGTGACCCCGGGGTGATTTCCGACATTTCCGGGGCGCGCATTCTGGCGCTGCTCGGTGACATGATCACCACCGATCACATCAGCCCCGCCGGATCGTTCAAAGCCACCACTCCGGCCGGCCAGTATCTGGCGGAGCGGCAGGTGCCGGTGTCGGAATTCAACTCCTATGGCTCGCGCCGTGGCAACCACGAAGTGATGATGCGCGGCACATTCGCCAATATCCGCATCCGCAACGAGATGCTGGCCCATGATACCGGCGGGGTGGAGGGCGGCTATACCAAGGGACCGGACGGGGTGCAGACCTCGATCTATGACGCGTCAATGGCCTATCAGGCGGCGGGAACACCCTTGGTGATCTTTGGCGGCATCGAATATGGCGCAGGCTCCAGCCGCGACTGGGCCGCCAAGGGCACGGCGCTGCTGGGGGTCAAGGCGGTGATTGCCGAGAGCTTCGAGCGGATCCACCGCTCCAATCTGGTGGGCATGGGGGTTATTCCGTTTGAATTCACCGCAGGCGACACCCGCAAGTCTTTGGGGCTGACCGGGGATGAACTGGTGTCGATCCACGGCCTTGCCGGGGACCTGAAGCCGCTGTCGCTGGTGCCCTGCACGATCCGTTTCGCCGATGGCCGCGAAAGGACGATCCCGATCAAGTGCCGGATCGATACCGAGATCGAGATCGATTATGTGAAACACGGCGGCGTGCTGCACTATGTGCTGCGCAATCTGGCCAAGAGCTGACGGGCGCAAGCGCCTCTCCCCCATCCCCTCTCCCAGTGGGAGAGGGGTGCGCCGACGCCACCTTCAGTTCGCAGCTTTCTGCGCCGCTTCCAGCGCCGGCAGAAAGCGCTGTTCATAATCGCTGCCGACCAGTGGCCCCTCGAACCGGAACAGCACGGTACCATCGCCGCCGATGATGAAGGTTTCGGGCGGGGCGGTTACCCCCCAGTCAATCGCGCTGCGTCCCCTGGGGTCAAACGCCAGGGCAAAGAACGGATTGCCATAGTCGGCCAGATAGGCCGTCGCCTGCCCGGCAGTATCCTTGAAATTCACCCCACCGACCCGCAGCCCTTCAGCTGCCAACTTCTGCAATGTCGGATGTTCGGCGCGGCACGGCGGGCACCAGCTGGCCCAGAAATTCACCAGGGTAATCTGTCCGCTGCGCAAATCGGCGTTGGTCAAGAGTGTGAAGCCGGGCAGCCCGGCCTCGGGCAATGCCGGTGCGGCCTTGCCGATGAAGGCAGAGGGCAAATCCGCCGGATTGCCGCGCTGCATGCCAAAGGCAAACACAGCAGCCAGACCGGCAAAAATCAGCGGCGGCAGCAGGAGCAGCGGCCTAATCATGGCGGCCCGCCCTGCGCACTTCGGCCCGCGCCAGCGCCGCCCGCACCCGGTTGGCGCGCCACAGCACCCAGGCCACCAGCACCACGATCAGCCCCAGCGACAGGCCATAAGCCCCCAGCACGGTTGCGCCATAGTTGCCCAGATCCGGCATCATTCCATCCGCTCGCGCTGCACCAAGGCCTTCAGCCGCCGCGCCCGGATCTCGGTGCGGGTGCCGATCAGCACCAACGTCAGGAACAGCAACACAAAGCCGCCGATCGCCACCAGCAGCGGCTGGTAAAACACATCGGCGACATGCTCTGCCTTGTCCAGCGACAGCGAAGCGCCCTGATGCAGGCCCTGGTTCCAGAAATTCACCGCATAGCGGCTCAGCACCGCAAACACCGAGCCGACAAGGCACAGCACCGAGGTCAGATCGGCGGCGGCATCGGGATCATCGATCGCCGACCACAGCGCGATATAGCCCAGATAGAACAGGAACAGGATCAGAAACGCGGTCAAGCGCGGATCCCAGGCCCACCAGGTCCCCCACATCGGCTGACCCCAGATCGCCCCGGTACCCAGGGCGATCAGCGTCATCACCATCCCGACCGGAGCGGCGGCGCGCGCAGCCAGCGCACTGACATGATGGCGGCGGATCAGCCAGATCAGACTGCCCGCCAGCATCATGAACCAGGCGTTGATCGCGATCATCGCCGCGGGCACATGCAGATAGATGATCTTGACGGTGGCACCCTGGCGGAAATCGTCGGGGGTGAAAAAGAACCCCCAGACCAGACCTACGGCCAGTGCCAGCACCGCCAGCCCCGCCAGATAGGGCAGCACCCGGCCCGACAGAGCCATGAACCTGGCAGGATTGGCATATTCCCAAAGCGACATGGGGGCCTGTCTAGGACGGTTCGCGGGCAGCCTCAAGTCACGAGTGCAGGATCGCCTTTGGCAGACGCTGTTCAGCGCGCGTCCTCCACCTCCGCCCACCTTTCCCGATGCCCTGACACAGGGCGGTGCCCGCCCGCCGTGTGGGCACCGCCCTTGTCACCGGGCGAAAAGGCAAAAGGGCTGTGCCGGTCCGCCGGGTGGGCACAGCAGCGCCGGGTTTGGGTGCTTTATGGCCCCGCATCCCCGGTCGACATTCCTTGCCGTGACATCGCGGAGTGCCCGCCCGAGGGGGCGGACGGGCACCGCCCGGCGCGCTAAAGCCCTTGTCACCGGGCGAAAAGGCAAAAGGGCGGTGCCGGTCCGCCGGGTGGGCACAGCAGCGCCGGGTTTGGGTGCTTTATGGCCCCGCATCCCCCGTAGAACTTCCTTGCCGTGACATCGCGGAGTGCCCGCCCGAGGGGGCGGACGGGCACCGCCCGGCGCGCTAAAGCGCTTGATTCCGGGCGAGAAAGAGAAAGGGCGGTGCCGGTCCGCCCGGCGGGCTACGCCCTTGATTCCGGGAGAAAAAGAAAAAGGGCTGCCCTCACCTTCCTGCTCCACGACTTGAAACCCCCGCCTCACCGCAGGTTGACCCGCAGCGCCCAGGCGGCGGCAAACGGCAACAGCGCGGCAGAGGCCAGTGTCACCCCGGCCAGCAGCGCCAGCGGCACCAGCGCATCAGCCCCGGTGGCCCCCCGCCTGACCACTTCGGCGCCAAAGATCAGCGTCGGGATGAACAACGGCAACACCAGCAGGCTGAGCAGCAAGCCGCCGCGTTTCAGCCCGACCACCAGTGCCGCGCCAAAAGCCCCGATCACCGACAGCGCCGGGGTTCCCGCCATCAGCGACAGCAGCAGCCAGCCATAACCGGCCCCCGGCAGGTTCAGCAGCAAGGCCAGCACCGGGGATGCCACGGTCAGCGGCAGCCCGATGGTCAGCCAATGCGCCAGCGCCTTCACCGCCACCACCGCCTCCAGCGGAATCGGGGCAGTGGCCAGCGCCTCCAGCGAGCCATCTTCGAAATCCAGCGCAAAGATCCGGTCCAGCGACAGCAGACAGGCCAGCAACGCCGCTACCCACACTATCCCCGGCGCAATCCCGGCCAGCACCGCACCGTCAGCCCCGACCCCCAGTGGCACCAGCACTGCAACGATCAGAAAGAACGCCAGCCCCAGGCCAAAGCCGCCCCCGGCCCGCAGCGCCAGCGCCAGATCGCGCAGCAGCAGCGCCCTCATGCCATGCCCCCCCCGAACAGATTGGCACCAAACAGCGGCGAAGTCAGGCGCGCCTTGTAGGGGCCAAGCTCCAGCCGCGCCACCTGCAGCCCCGGGTCGATATGGCTGGCCAGCAGCACAGCACCCCCCTGCGCCAGATGGCCCTGCATCACCCCGGCAAACAGCGCCACCGAGCCTGCATCCAGCGACACCGTCGGCTCATCCAGCAGCCACAGCCTGCGCCCGCTCACCAGCATCCGCGCCAACCCCAGCCGCCGCCGCTGCCCCGCCGACAGATCGCGCGCCGCCCGGTCCGCCAGCGCCGTCAGGTTCAGCGCGGCAAGGGCCGCATCACAGGGCCCGGTGCCATGAATCTGCGCCCAGAACCGCAGGTTTTCGCGCACGCTCAGCGTGGCTTTCACCGCATCGGCATGGCCCGCATAAGCCACACCCTCGTCCGGCAGGGTGATGGTTCCCTCCAGCGCGGGCTGCAACCCGGCCAGGGTGCGCAGCAGCGTGGTCTTGCCGCTGCCATTCGGGCCGGTCAGCATCAGCGCCTGCCCGGCCTCCAGGCTCAGGTCCAGCCCGGTCAACACCGCAACCCCGCCTCTGGCACAGGCCAATCGCCGCGCCGTCAGCAGCGCTGCCATCTAATGCACCGGCAACAGGGCGGCTGCGACGCGCCGCCCTTCGCTGAGCAGCACGTTGTAGGTGCGGGCAGCGGTGGCCGAGGCCATCACCTCGGCCCCGATGCCGGCCCCTTCAAGTGCAACGCGAAGATCGGCGGGCAAGTGCGCGATTTCACTGCCGGTTCCGAACAGGATCACATCGACCTGCCCCAGCAACGCCAGCAGCGGCGGCAGGTCATCCCAGCCGCCCCATGGAGTCGCCCCGGTGGCGCTCACCAGCACCGGGCCATGAAACAGCGCACCACCCACCCGGAAAAACCCGGGGCCATAGCCATCAATCGGTTGCACGGTGCCAAATCGGATCTCGTTCAACCGCATGGTATCCCCCCCCCGGGTCTGTGCAGTTCAGCCCTCGGCCTTGGCGGGAGTATCCGGCTTGTCCGACGCCTTGGACCAGTCGCGCTTGACCCCCAGATACAGCACATAGTTCGAGGCGACATAGACGGTGGAATAGGTGCCGACCAGCACCCCAAAGGTCATGGCAAACACAAAGCCCCGGATCACATCGCCACCCAGCACCAGCAGCGCAATCAGCGCAATCAACACCGTGGTTGAGGTCATCACGGTCCGGGCCAGGGTCTCATTGATCGTCAGGTTCAACAGCTCTTTCAGCGGCATCGTCTTGTATTTGATCAGGTTTTCCCGGACCCGGTCAAATACCACCACGGTGTCGTTGATCGAATAGCCGACAATAGTCAGCAGGGCCGCGATGATCGACAGATCGAACTTGATCTGAAACAGCACAAAGATGCCGATGGTCAGAAACACGTCATGCATCAGGCTGACAAACGCACCAACGGCAAACTGCCATTCAAACCGCAACCAGACATAGACGCCGATGGCGATACAGGCGAGGCCTACCGCCAGAACGGCTTTCCAGACCAGTTCGCCGGAAACCTTTGGCCCCACCGATTCGACCGAAGTGAATTTCACCGTCGGATCAATCGCCTGCAAGGCGGTCTGCACCTGAGCGGTCAGCGCTGTCACATCCGCCTCCTGCCCCTCTTGCGCCTGTACGCGCAGCAGCGCCACATGCTGATCGGCGGCAAAGGTGGGATCGAACACCTCGGTCACCGACACATCGCCAAGGCCCAGCGGGGTCAGCGCATCGCGGTAGGCACCCACATCCAGCACTTCGGTCGATTCAGTGCGGATCGTGGTGCCGCCCTTGAATTCAATGCCAAAGCTGAGGCCGACGGTCAGGAAAGCGATGATCGAGGCCACCACCAAAGCGGTGGAAAAGCCAAAGGTGATGAAGGACCACCGAAAGAAATCCCAGTTGGTGTTGGACGGGACGAGTTTCAGACGCATGGCGATGCCTCACACAACGATGGTTTTGGGTTTGCGGGCGTTGAACCACAGCACGATGAACAGCCGCGTCACCCAGATCGCGGTAAACACCGTTGTCAGAATGCCGATGATCAGCGTGACCGCAAAGCCGCGCACCGGGCCGGTGCCAACGATATAAAGGATGATCGCGGTGATCAGCGTGGTGACATTGGCATCGATGATCGCGGTCAGCGCCTTTTCAAAGCCGACATCAATCGCCCGCGCCGGACCCCGTCCCGCCTTCAGTTCCTCGCGGATCCGCTCATAGATCAGCACGTTGGCATCGACCGCCATCCCGACGGTCAGCACGATCCCGGCAATGCCGGGCAAGGTCAGGGTGCCGCCGATTGCCGACAGCAGCGCAATGATCATCGTCATGTTCAGGATTACCGCCGCCGAGGCCATGGTGCCGAACCAGCCGTAGCTCAGGATCATGAACAGGATCACTGCCCCCGAGCCGACCATGGCGGCAATCCGGCCGGCATCAATCGAATCCTGCCCCAGTTCCGGGCCGATGGTGCGCTGTTCCAGAAATGTCAGCTTGGCCGGCAAAGCCCCCGATGACAGCTGCACCGACAGCCGCGTGGTGCTTTCGACGCTGAAACTGCCGGTGATGATGCCGGAACCACCGGTGATTGCGCCTTGGATCGTCGGGGCGGAAATCACCTTGTCATCCAGCACGATGGCAAACGGTTTGCCGATGTTGTTGGTGGTATAGTCGCCAAACAGCCGCGCCCCGGTGCCGTCAAACCGGAACGACACTGCCGGGCGGCCGTTCTGGTCGAACGACGGCTGGGCATCGACCAGTTGTTCGCCGGCGACCACCGGGGTCTTTTCCAGAATGTAGAAGATGCCTTCTTCATCCTCGGACGGATAGATCACCTCGCCGATGCCGGGGCTGGTGGCGCCATCGGCGGTGCGGCCGACCACATGGTGGAAATTCAGCTGCGCCGTGGTGCCGATCAGCGCGATCAGCTCCTGTGCCGAGCCGATGCCCGGCACCTGAATCAGGATACGGTCGGTGCCCTGGCGCTGAATCGTCGGTTCGCGGGTGCCGACCTTGTCGATCCGCAGCCGCACCACTTCCAGCGCCTTTTGCACGGTGCGGCTGTCGGTCGCCAGCTTTTCGGCATCGGACAGGGCGATGGTGATCTCCTGTCCGGCGCTGCTGACTGCCAGAGTGCGTTCCCCCAGTCCGGTCAGGCTGGAAATCGGCTGTGACAGGGTGCCGATCAGCTCCAGCGCCCGGTTCAACCCGCCGGGTTCCGAGATTTGCACCTTCAGCTGATCCGGTGGCGACGGCACCCGGCGGATGGTGCCGACGGTGGCGCGTTCATCCTGCATCAGGTCGCGCACTTCGGGCCACAACAGATCCATCCGCGCCGCATGAACATCGGCCAGCTGCACCTCGGCCAACAGATGGGCACCGCCGCGCAGATCAAGGCCCAGGTTCATCACCCCGGATGGCAGCCAGTCGGCCCACCCCGCCCTGGCCGCTGCCAGCTCCGGGGTCTCAACCCCGGTCTTGGCAACCTGCGAAATCGCATCATTATGCGCCTCGACCCGCGCATAAAACAGGTTCGGCATCGAGAAATACAGGCCAAGCACCACCATGCCCAGCACCAGAACCCGTTTCCACATCTCAAACTGCAGCATTCATTCCATCCGCGAACCAGGGGGCATCAGGGACCGGCACCGGGCCGGTCAGGCCGCCGGTTCGGTCTTGTTCAGCACCTGGGTGATGGTGGAGCGCACCACCCGGACCCGGACGCCATCGGCAATCTCGACCTCGACCTCGGTGTCACCGGCCTTGTAGACCTTGCCGATGATGCCGCCCTGGGTGATCACCTGATCGCCCTTGCGCAGCGCTTCAACCATCGCCTTGTGCAGCTTCAGCTTTTTCTGCTGTGGCCGGATCAGCAGGAAATACATGATGGCAAAAATCAGGACCAGCGGCATGAAAGAGGTGAGGGCCGCGGCACCCCCTCCGGCGGTCTGAGCAAAGGCAGGGGTCACAAACATCGGTTCATCCTTTGGTGGCCCATCGCGGGCGGGCGGAGGGGAAGGCCCCCGCAATCGGCGGGCACCCTATCGCCGGGCGGGGGGGATGGCAAGGCAACCAAAACCGGCAACCAAAAGCGCACCCAAAACCGTAGGGCACCCAAAACCGCAGGGCGGGGTTCACCCCACCGTTCCCGACACTCCCGTAGGGCGGGGTTCACCCCGCCGTTCCCGACACCCCCGTAGGGCGGGGTTCACCCCGCCGCACTCACCGCATCCTTCGGGTGGGGTTCCACCCTACCGTTCCCGTCCCATCCGTAGGGCGGGGTATACCCCGCCGTTCCCGACACCCCCGTCGGGTGGGGTTCCACCCCACCGTTCCCGTCCCATCCGTAGGGCGGGGT
>JAYTDA010000230.1:0-2362 GCA_043736155.1 Paracoccaceae bacterium
GCCTGATAGATCGTTGCCCGTTCAGCGTCATCCACCGTGATGCGAGCCTTGGCGGTCAGATCGTCGATGATCGGGTCATTGATCGCCCGGTAGTTGAAGGCCCCGGTCGAATTCCAGACGCTGAAATACAGGAAGTCACTTTCCCACAGCGTGAAGAAATTCATCATGGTCATCTGATAATCCTTGTCCACCCAGCACTGGCTCAGCCAATCGGCCCAAGTCAGTTGCTCGATCGTCAGGTTGACCCCCGCCGCCTTGAACCATTCTACCAGAATCTGCGCGGCCTCGACGTGATAAGGATAGTTGGTCGTTGCCTTGAACACGATGTTCAGGCTGCCTTCGGGATAGCCGGCCTCGGCCAGCATGGCCTTGGCACCTTCGATGTCTTGCGGACGCTGCACCAGCGCCTTGTTGTAGGCGGCAGAGGTCGGGAAACTGGGCGACGCAGTTGTGGCACCCTGCCCCCACAAGGCGCCCTGCATCAGCGCCTCTTTGTCGATGATCATGTCAAAGGCCACGCGCACCCGTTTGTCCTGGAACGGCTCAAACGTGTGGTTCAGGTTCACGAAGTCAAAGTTCAACGGGAACCATGTTTTCACCTGCAAAGCTGCATCGCCCTGCAATTCGCCCACCCGGTCCAGCGGGATGTCGTTGATCATGTGCAACTCACCGGTGCGCAGGCCGGTCAGGCGGGTTGTGGGTTCGGTGATCTCGCGCGCTTCAACGGCGTCGAGGTAGGAGGGGCCCTCCCAATAGTCGTCATGCCGGGCCATCCTGACCACGGTGCCGACCTCGTAGCTGACAAACTTGAACGGGCCTGCGCCCATCGGGTTGGTGCCCTGTGTCGGCCCCGAATCCACCGGCATAATCACTCCGGCACCGTTTTCGGCAAGCCGGCTAAGGAAGGGCGCATTCACCGCGCTCATCGTGATGACGACGGTCAAGTCATCGGGCGTTTCGATGGAGGCCACATTGTTAAACACTTCAAAGTTGACAGCCCCGGTGGCCGGGTCTCTGCAGCGTTCAAAGCTGTATTTCACATCGGCCGAGGTCATTACCGCGCCGTTGTGGAACTTGACATTAGGCCGCAGCATGAACGTGTAAGTCAGGCCATCGGGGGCCACTTCGAAGCTTTCGCACAGGCCTGGGATCACGTTCAGATCTTTATCCACCGTCACAATCGACGAATGGATGTTCTGCAGGACCCGGCCTGAAGACGCGGTGCCGGTCTGGTGCATATCAAGGTTTTGGGTCGTCTCCGAATGACCCCAGATCAGGGTGCCGCCCGACACCGGCGTGTCCTGCGCCAGCAGGGCCTGGGGCAGCGTCGCCCCCATGAACACCGTGCCGCCCAGAACGGCGGTGGTATTGCGTAAGAAATCTCTGCGCTTCATGTCCAAACTCTCCCGGTTGTTGACCGCTTGGCGGTCTGTTGTTACGAAAAGTCCCGCATTTCCTGCGGTTTGGTGTTGTCTGCTCAGCTTGGGAAACCGGGGCGGCGGTCTGCCACGGCCAAGACGCGTTCCAGCGCCATCCCAAGATTCAAAATCGGTCCCTCGTCAAACAACCGGCCCCAAAGGGAAATCCCCTGTGGCACGGTATAGGTTTGCCCCGCCACCTCGGCCTCGCCCGTGGTCAGCTTGCCCGAGGCGAGCGAGGCGGCGCTGCGCGTGCCCAGCTCTTCAAACCCCGCCCGCAAATGCAGGCAGGGATGGCCGGTAAAGTTCGAGGCGATCAGCATCGGCCCGGTCGTGAACGGGCCGATCAGCACGTCGCATTGGGTGAACAGCCGGTCCAAGGCCTGCATCACCAGATAGCGCAGACGGTCCAGCTGCACGTGGTCCACCGCCGACAGGAACCGCGCCTTGCGCATCGCATTGGGCCAGGCAGCAGCGTCCTGCCAGGTCAGCGTGTCGTCAAGGTTGCTCAGCGTCAGATCCTCGAAACTGGCCGCCGCTTCGGCAAACAGGATATTCATCAAAGCGCCATAGGGCAGGTCAGGCAGACTGACCTCGACCACCTCGATCCCCAGATCGCGGGCGGCGGCAAGGGCGGCGTGATCGACCGGCGTTGCGCCTTCGCCGAAGGCCGCGGGCAGATAGCCCAGTTTCAGCCCGGCGATGCTGGCGTGGGCATCAAAGACAAAGGGGGCGGCAATGGTTGACCGGTCATGGATATCCGCCCCATTCAGAGCCGCCAGCACAACTGCCGTATCCTCGACCGACCGGCAGATCGGACCCACCTTGTCGAGGCTGTTGCACAGCGCCATGCAGCCGGCGCGGCTGATCCGCCCGAAACTGGGCCGCAGACCCGTCGTGCCGCAGCGTTGGCTGGGCGAAGTGATGGACCCCAGCGTCTCGGT
>JAYTDA010000231.1:0-2195 GCA_043736155.1 Paracoccaceae bacterium
GAGCCGGTGGCGACCGGCAGGTTTTCGGCCAAGGCGGCGGCCAGTTGCGGCGTGACCCCATTCTGGCGCAGCCAGTGCTTGGCGACCACCAGCCATTCCATCGAGACGTCGATGCCATAGGTGGAAATGCCCCGCCGGGCCAGCGCCACCGACATCTGCCCCGGGCCGACACCGACCTCCAGCACCGGCATGGCCCGGGTATCGGCAAGCCAGTCGTCGATCTGCTGGTCGTATTTATCGGCGCCGCCCAACACCTGCCGGGTGCGGAACCGGCATTTGGCCTCGCTGAACTGGCGCGAATTGCGGAACACGTCGAAGATCCCGGCTTCCAGCCCTTCGGTCCGGATCAGCGCATCGATCACCAGCGCGCGCGTGCGGTCATAGTCGAAATCGATCCAGGCCTGCCGGTCCAGCCGGAAATCGGGCAGTTCGGCCACGACCGGATAGACCCTGCGGCAGGCCGCACAGGTCAGATGGTCCGCCGTGGCAGTCAGAACCCCGTGACATTGCGGGCATTTCCAGAACATCATCTGCCTCCCGTTTCCCCTCTCGTCTCTGGCCGCCTGTTCGTCAATAGAGCTTTTCGCAGTCGCTCCCCGCCCCGCGCCAATAACCTGCGATCTCGCCGCCAGCCCAGGCCAGGCACAGAAGCGCCAGCGCGGGCAGCGTGCCGGGCCGGCGCGGGCCGGTCTCGGCCCGGCCCAGCGCGCCCATGCGCTTGACCAGCACCAGCACCGGCACCAAGGGCGCGCCGAGCCGGTAGCGCCAGCGCTGCCCCGGGCGTGCCAGCGCGATGCGGGTGCCGCCAAAGCAGCGGGCATAGCGCATCCGGCTGGCCAACAGCCCGGACAGCCGGTGCGCGGTGGTCATCGACACCGCCATGCCGGGGACCGCCTGCAGCGGCACCCCCGCCGCCAGCAGCCGTGCCTGACAAAAGGGTTTGTTCAGCCCCTCGCCGGCAAGGATGTCGCCGCAATGGGCCAAGAGCGCCGCGCGGGGCAAAACCATGTTGTTGCCGGGCAGGTCACGGCTGCGGCCCGCGTGCTGCCGTGCGGCGGAAAAATCGGCATATTCGAAGATGAAGGCGGCCTGATCGGCGGCACTGTCGCGCCCGGCAAAGCGCACCGTGCCGCCAAGCGCCGCTGCCGGTGCCGCCGCCCGGGCCCCGATCAGCGCCGCCGCCCAGCCCGGCTCCGGCACCGCCTTCGGCTCCAGAAACGCCAGCGACGCGGCCCCGGTGGCGGCGATGCCCAGGGCTTTCAGCTGGGGCATGTTCAGTTTTGGCGCCCGCAGATAAATCACCCCCGGCGGCGTGGTGCGCGGCGGATCGGGGCGGCCATCGGCGATGATCACCGCGAAGCCTGCCGCCTCGGGCTGCGC
This sequence comes from Paracoccaceae bacterium, assembly GCA_043736155.1. Lineage (GTDB taxonomy): Bacteria > Pseudomonadota > Alphaproteobacteria > Rhodobacterales > Rhodobacteraceae > JANNRR01. The sequence goes on from JAYTDA010000231.1 coordinate 1,381, forward strand.
CGCCAGCGCCGCCAGCACCGCGTCCGGCGTGTCGCCGGGGGCACGGAGGATCAGGATCACCGCAACATCAGGCGGGCCGACATCTGGCGGGGCGGGGGCAGGCATCCGCGTCTCAGCCCCCCTCCGGCAAGGTGATGACGCCGCCGCCGGCGGACGAGGCATAGACCGCCTGCGCGATCTCGATGGCGCGCAGGCCATCGGCACCGCTGGCGATGCGCCCGCCCGCCCCGCCCCCGCCTCCCGCCCCGCCGCCCCGGGTCAGCGCGATGAAATCGCTCATCTCCTCGGCCAGGGTCTGCGCGGCGGTCGATTGCCAGCCCTTGAGTTTTTCGCGCAGGATCAGTCCCGGGTAGAAGTTGCGCCGGGTTTTCCGCGCGCCGCCGGGGCGGTCCATGGTGACCAGCGTCGACATCATCGGCGCATAGGACGCCCGCGCCATGCCATGGGTGCCATAGGCCTCGATGAAGAAGTGATAGCCCTTCCACTCGGTCCAGCTGGCCCCAATTGTGCCCACCACCCCGTCGTCGCCAGTCAGGATCGCATAGCCGTTGTCCTCGACCCGGTCGAGCCCCCAGGTCTTGTCCAGCGCCTTGCCATAGACCTGCCGCACCGGGCCCATCACATGCTGCACGAGGTCGATCATGTGGATGCCGTTGTCCAGAAGCGCGCCGCCGCCCATGACATCTTTGTCATACATCCACTGCGCCTTGAACTCAGCCAGCCCGGCATGGCCGGCATAGCCCTTGACATGGCTCAAGGCGCCGATGGCACCGCTGGTGATGGCGTCGCGCAGATCCTTGATGGCGGGGAAATAG
>JAYTDA010000232.1:0-2139 GCA_043736155.1 Paracoccaceae bacterium
CCGGGTGAAGATCGCGGCGGCGGTGGCCGTCGCCGCGGCATCAGCGGCAGGCATCGCGATGGTCCGGTCAGGACTGGAAACCATCGACGCACAGGCCAATTTGGCGCAATCGCTGGGGACCACCACGCGCAGCATTCAGGTGCTGACCTTCGCCGGGGATCTGGCCGGTGTGTCGATGGACGAGATCGCGGCCGCCACCAAAAAGCTGACCTTGAAGCTATCGGATGCCGCAGGCGGCACCGGCACGGCGGTGGCGGCCTTGCAGCGATTGCACCTGACGGCCACCGATCTGCAGGCGCTGCCGCTCGACGAGCGCATCGTCGCCATTCAGGATGCGATGACGAGGCTCATACCTCCCGCCGAGCGGGCAGCGGTGGCCTCGGCCCTCTTCGGTGACAAGGCGGCGTTGGCCTTCAGCCGGATCGACAGCGCCACCCTGCGCCAGGCATCCCAGGACGTGACCGACTTCGGCGTGGCGGTCTCAGATCAGGACGCAGATCAGATCCGGACTGCAGGAGATGCCATCGACCGGCTGGGTCTGGTCTGGCTCGGCCCGACCAACCAGCTGACGGTTGCCGTCGCCCCGGCGCTGGAGGTCGTGGCCAATGCGCTGGCCGATGCCACGCGGGCCGGAGGGGTGTTTCAGACCAGCATCAGCTTTCTGGGCAACCACATTGGCGAGATTTCCAGCATCGCGGCGGCCTTTGCTACATTCTTTGCGGGTCGATTTGTCGTCGCGCTGGGTGCTGCCGCGCTGGGCATCAGCCGCTTCTCCTTGTCTCTGACCGTGCTCAAAGGGGCGCTGATCCGCACCGGCATCGGCGCGCTGATCGTCGGCGCGGGCGAATTGGTCTATCAGTTTTCCAAGCTGGTCGAGGGGGCCGGTGGCTTTGGTGCGGCCCTCGGGTTGCTGTCCGATCTTGCCAGCGAAGTCTGGGACAGGATCGGAATGGGTGTCGATGCGGTGGTCGTCAACCTGCAAGCCAGTTGGTTCGGGATCACCGCCACTGTCGCCGATGCCATGCAGGGCGCGCTGGTGGCTGTCGTGGGATTTGGAAACTCCGCGACCGGCGTATTTCAAGGGGCGTTCGATGCCGTCAAAGCGATTTGGTCGGCGCTGCCCGCCGCCATCGGGGATTTCGCCTTTCAGGCCGCGAATGGGCTGATCGGCGGTGTTGAGGCGATGCTGAACGGTGTCGTCACCCGGATCAATACCTTCATCTCGGGCTTGAACGCAGCATTAGCGCTGTTGCCCGACTGGGCCACCGGCGAAGGAGGCATTCAGATCGGCAGGCTTGATCCGCTCACTCTGGGCCGCGTCGGCAATCCGTTTGAGGGGGCGGCCTCCGCTGCCGGGGCCGCCGCAGCCGATGCGTTCAAGGCGGCGATGGGCAAAACCTACCTCGAGGCACCCGACCTCGGGCTTGGCACTATGGCCAGTGATGCCCGCGACCGGGCCGCCGCTTATACCGAAGCCTCCGACATGCTGACCGACGCCGCCACCCGGCCTCTCGCCAGTTGGGAAGCGCTCCAGACGGCAATGACCGCAGCCGGAACAGATGGCTCAGCAGCGCTCGATGCCGCCACGGTTGCAGCAGACGGAACCACCGACGCCCTCAACGACGCGGGCACTGCCGCGACAGGCGCGGGAGCGGCGGGCAAGGCCGCCGGGAATGCAGCCGCCTCCGGAGCGGATGCGGCGGCAACCGGCTGGGCAGCGGTCACAGCGGCTTTGGCGGACTATGCCAGCAAGGCCCGTGATATTGGTGCCGATGTTGGCCAGACACTGGTCGGGGCGTTTCAGAGCGCCGAGGACGCTGTGGCCAATTTCGTCAAGACCGGCAAGCTGAGTTTCAGCGATCTGGTTACGTCCATCCTTGCCGATCTGGCCAAACTCGCCGCGCGCAAGTTCATCCTTGGCCCGATTGCCACAGCGCTGGACGGCGCGCTGGGCCAACTGGGCGGCGGCGGGCTTTTTGCCAACACCGCAGAGGCCTCGGTACTTCATTCTGGCGGTTTGGTCGGAGGCAATGCCCCGATGCGGGCAGTGCCGGTCATGGCCTTCGCCGGAGCACCCCGGATGCATTCGGGCGGTTTTGCCGGGCTGCGACCCGATGAAGTGCCCGCCATCCTGCAAAA
>JAYTDA010000233.1:0-22845 GCA_043736155.1 Paracoccaceae bacterium
CACCCTGCCCCGGCATGGTCAAGAATAAAGAAACGCCGACACAATGCGCATCCCTGCGCACCACTTCTTCTCAAACCTCACCAGTATGCTGCGCCCGAAGGCACACTCCACCTTGCCCCAATCCCTAACAAACCCCTAACTCCCCCCGATAACCCCTTGATTTCCCATAGCCAAAACCCTGTCCCTCTCCGGGACATCACCACCATTTCGCTACCGGCGGCAGGCTCATCAAGACCGCAGCCGCGTCATGGCCGCTTTCCAGCCCGAACCGGGTGCCACGGTCGTAAACCAGGTTATATTCGGCATAAAGCCCGCGGTGCAGCGCCTGCACCTCGCGGTCCGCCCCGGTCCAGGGCTGTGCCAGGCGGCGCTCAGTCAGGGGCATAAAGGCGGGCAACAAGGCGGCGCCGACATCGCGGGTCAGGGCGAAATCCGCCTCCCAGTCGCCGGTGTTCAGATCATCGTAAAAGATGCCACCCACCCCACGCGCCCTCCCCCGGTGCGGGATGAAGAAATACGCGTCGGCCCAGGCCTTGTATTTCGGATAGATCGCCGGGTCATGGCGATCACAGGCGCGGCGCAGCACATCATGAAAATGCGCGGTATCCTCGGGGTACTCGATGCAGGGGTTCAGATCGGCACCGCCGCCGAACCAGACGCTGTGCGGCGTCCAGAACATCCGTGTGTTCATGTGCACCGCCGGGCAATGCGGGTTCTGCATATGGGCCACCAGGCTGATCCCCGAGGCCCAGAACCGCGGATCCCCGGCCATGCCGGGAACCCCGCGCGCCGCCATCGCCTGTTGCGCCTTTTCCCCAAGGGCACCATAGACCGTCGAGATATTGACCCCGACCTTTTCAAACACCCGCCCGCCGCGCAGCACCGACATCTGGCCGCCGCCGGCATCCGAGCCATCCGCCGAGTGCCGCCGGGTGGCGCTGACCTCGAACCGGCCCGGGGCCTCGTCGCCCTGCGGCGCTGCACCAATCTCCAGCGCCTCGAACGCCGCCACGATCCGGTCGCGCAACGCCTCGAACCACGCCGCTGCGCGCTGTTTTTCGGTGTGGAAAGCGTCGGACATCGGCCAGTCTCCTGCTGATCGTGCCGCCACAGAGCCTCAAGCCGTGGTCCGCCGCAAGATGGCAATTGGCTCCTGCGGCACTTGCGCCTATTCTGGCCAGAACAAGGAGAGTGGGTCATGCGTATTCTTGCGGTATTTGTGCTGCCGTTGCTGATGGCGGGGTGTGGATCACCGCTGCAAAACTGTGTGGCAAACGCCAACAACGACCTGAGTGTGGTTGACGGGCTGATAGCCGAGACATCCGAAAATCTGGCGCGCGGCTATGCGTTGGAACGCCGCCCTGCGGTGCGCACCGGGTTGGAGCTCTGCATCAGCCCCGATGACCCGTTCCTGTTCTGCACTTCGCGCGATGTGACGGTTGAGGAAAAGCCGGTCGCGATTGATGCCGGGTCCGAACAGGCCAAGCTGCGGTCGCTGCAGGCCAAGCGCGGCGAACTGGCGGCACGGGCCGACCTGGCGATCACCCAATGCCAGGTGCAATTCCCGGCACCCTGACCCACGCCGCCCCGGGCCTGACCCGGGGCCTTGCGGGGCTTCCCGGGGCCTTGCGGTCTCAACTTTGGCGCGCCGCTTCCCGCACCGGTTTGGCGGCGCGAAAGATGCGGAAACCGGGGGTGGTCTGCACCACCTCGACCTCCCGGAACGTCAGATCCAGCGTGGCTTTATAGGGCAAGTGCCGGTTTGCCACCATCCACAGCACCCCACCGGGTGAGAGCAGCGCGGCAGCGGCGCGGATAAAGGCGACACCCAGGCCCGGGTCAGCGTCGCGCCCGACGTGGAACGGCGGGTTCATCACCACACAATCCAGCTTTTGCGCCAGTTTGAAGCTGCGGGCATCGGCCCAGTGAAACTGCGCCCTTGGGTCCGCGATATTGCGCCGCGCCAGGTCCAGCGCCGCATGATCGGCCTCGACCAGATGCAGCTGCTTGACCTCGGCGCGTTTGAGAATTTCGGCCGACAGATAGCCCCAGCCAGCCCCCAGATCAGCCACCTTGCCGCCCAGCTTTGGCGGCAGCGCTGCGGCCAGCGCCGCCGACCCTTCATCGACATGACCGGCGGAAAACACCCCGGAGCCGGTCAGAAAACCGCCTTCGATCAGGGTGGGGGCGGCCAGCGCCGCCCAATCATCGAACACCGGCGCGGCATCGAACCAGAACAGCCGCCCATGCGCCTTGACCAGCGGGTCGGATACGGCAACCCGCGCCTTGCAATCGCGCCAACTGGTGTCGATGCCATCGGTCTTCTGGCCATCGACCAGCACCTTGCCGCCGGGTCCAACCAGTGCCACCGCCTCGGCAATCAGCGCCTTGCCTTGCGCCCGCGACCGCGGCAGGCAGACCAGGGCGGCGGCAAAGGCCCCCTCGGCGGCAATCGCCACGGCGTAACCCTGGCGCTGAAAGGCATCGTGGTCGGGGCGAAAGCCCTGCACAACCACCACCCGGTCACGCGGCAAGGCCGACAGATCGTCGCCCTCGTTCGGCGACAGCACCGCAATGCGGCCCTGTTCCGGCAACACAAGTGCGCCGCTTTCCAGCGCGGTTTCAAGTCTGGTATGTCGCATGATGTGGGGCCACGGGGCAAAGCCCGGCCCTATTCCTTTTCCATGGTGCATTGCAGCGGGTGCTGATGGCGGCGGGCGAAATCCATCACCTGTGCCACCTTGGTTTCCGCCACCTCGAACGAAAAGACGCCGACCACCGCCAGCCCCTTTTTGTGAACCGTCAGCATGATGTCGAACGACTGGGCATGGGTCAGGCCAAAGAACCGTTCCAGCACATGCACCACAAACTCCATCGGGGTATAATCGTCATTCAGCAGCATGACCTTGTACAGCGGCGGTCGCTGGGTCTTGGGTTTGGTCTTGGTGATGACCTGACCTTCGCCCTCGCGATCACCGGGGCCGTTCTGGCCGGACATCACAATGGACCAAGGGTTCACGACAAAAGGCTCCGGCGACTCGGGGACAGGGGTAGCCTTGAATATAGTCGCAAAGGGCCGGGTGAAAAGGGCCAGTGCGCGCTGCATTGCAACAACACGGTTTTCCCGCAACAATAGCGGCATCAGCCACAGGATCACATGCCCAGCCCCGGACCCAAAGCCCTGACAACCATCGGTTTTGATGCCGATGATACGCTGTGGCACCATGAACAGTATTTCCGCATGACCACTGACCGATTCGCGGCGCTGCTGGCCGACTATGCAGCACCCGATCATCTGCAGCAAAGGTTACTGGCGGCTGAACACCGCAACTTGCGCCACTATGGCTTTGGGGTGAAGGGGTTTGTGCTGTCGATGATCGAAACCGCGCTGGAGGTGACAGCGTCCCGGGTACCCGCTGCGGTGATCAAGGAGTTGCTGGACGCCGGACGCGAGATGCTGGCGCATCCGATCGACCTGTTGCCGCATGTCGAAACCGCAGTTTCGGCACTGGCAGCGGACTACCGGCTGGTGCTGATCACCAAGGGCGATCTGATCGATCAGGAACGCAAACTGGCGCAGTCGGGTCTGGGGGACCGGTTCGACGCCATCGAGATTGTGTCGGACAAGTCGGAGCAAACCTACAAGGCGGTGTTTGCCCGCCATGGTACCGGGGCGGATCAGGCGATGATGGTCGGCAATTCGCTGAAATCCGATGTGATTCCGGCGCTGTCGGCAGGGTCCTGGGCGGTGCATGTGCCCAGTGCCCTGATCTGGGCGCTGGATCATGCCGAACCACCGGCCTTCTCGCCCCGGTTTCACTCCATTGCCGATCTGGGGGCGCTGCCGTCGCTGGTTGCCGCAGTTCAGGCAGGGGTTATTCCACGATCTGGTGGTTAACAAAGCGCATGCCACCAGATGTACCGATGGCACTTCAACAACACCGATAAAGCGATTGAATCAAAGGGGTTTTCCGACCAGAAAACCCGTGCTAGGCTGCGATCATAAAGCCCCATCGCCACCAAGGCGGGCCTATAAAAACGGGGCAGTGGCAGGATAAAGGGCAGTGACGTGAAACAACGTCTTGGGCAGCGCTTGTGCGTCATGCTGCGATATGCGGCGATCAATTTCAGCTTTGCACTCGCCATTGCGATGGTGCCGGTTCTGGCATTTGCCGCACCCTATGCAGCCTTGGTGATGGATGCCCGCAGCGGCAAGATCCTGTATCAGGAGAATGCCGATACACGGCTGCATCCGGCGTCGCTGACCAAGATGCTGACGCTGTACATCGCGTTTGAAGCGATCCGGAATGGTGAAATCAGCCTGGATACCAAGGTGCGGATCTCTGCCAACGCCGCCAATGAAGCCCCGTCCAAGCTGGGGCTGCGGGCCGGGCAAACCATCGCGATGCGCTATCTGATCCGCGCCGCAGCGGTGAAGTCGGCCAATGATTGCGCCACAGCGATCGGTGAAGCGATCGGCGGCTCCGAAGCCGGGTTTGCCAAACGGATGAACCGCACCGCCAAGGCTTTGGGGATGACCGGGTCCAGCTTCAAGAACGCCAACGGGCTGACCAGTGAAGGGCATCTGTCGACCGCGCAGGACATGGCGATTCTGGGCCGCCACCTGTTTTACGACTTTCCCGAATATTACAACATCTTCTCGCGCCGCACCACCGATGCCGGTCTGGCCACGGTGAACAACACCAACAGCCGCTTTCTCGACAGCTATCGCGGTGCCGATGGCATCAAGACCGGCTATACCGGCCCTGCCGGTTTCAATCTGGTCGCCTCTGCCGAACGCGGTGGGGTGCGGATCATCGGGGTGGTGTTTGGCGGCACATCGACCGCACAGCGCAACGCCAAGATGACCGAACTGCTGGACCTTGGCTTTGCCAAGGCCCCGGCCCGCGCCACAACCCAGAAACCGGGGGCACCCGCCTATGCCGATGTCGAAGGTCCGGCGTTGGTTGCTGCTGCCGACCCGGCGGTGCCCGCAGAGGAAATGGGCGGCGCTGGCAAGACCATCCGGATCAGCGGCATCGTGACCAAAAGCCCGCGTCCCCGGGCCCGTCCTGGTAATGCAGCGCCTGATCCGGTGCTGATGGCGGCAATGCAGAACGATATTGAGCAGGCGCTGAGCGATGCCCAGGGCCCGGCCCCGGCAGCTTTAGCCGCAGCCGAACCGGTCACCACCGCCGCTGAAGTGGTGGCCCGTGCCGACAGCGCCGTCATCGGCCCGATGCCGCGCCCGACGACGGAAATCGCCAGGCAAGAACCGGCTGTGGAAACCCTGGCCGCCGCCGAACCCGCACCGGTTGACCCGGCACCGCAGATCATGGTGCCCGAATCCCTGCCGTTCCAACTGGTGTCCGCTGCCCCTGCCGGGTCGATTGCCGCCGATGGGACACAAGACCTCGCTGCTCTGGCGGGTGCTGACCCCGTGGCTGCCAAAACCGGCACCAACACCGCCACCCCCGGCCGCAAACCACCGCGCCGCCCGGAAATGGTGATGCTGGCCGCAGCGACCGCCACCGAGGCCGTGGCGGAAGAGGCACCCGAAGTGGTGTCGCGCCTGTCCACCTCGGATGGCAGGGTCTGGGGCATCACTCTGGGCAAGTTCACATCGCCAGCTGCCGCCGAACGGGTGCTGATGAAAACCGCCCTTGCCGAATCCGGCACCCTGGCCGATGCGCTGCGCAAGGTGGTCAAACGCAAGTCCGGGTATGAGGCGAACTTTGCCGGGATGAGCCAGGATCAGGCAGACCTGGCCTGCCGCCGCCTGCAGGCCCGCGCCATTCAGTGCTTTACTCTGGGGCCGTAACCGAACCATCCTTGGCAGGATCGCCCCCGGGAACCCCGCCATCATGACCCGTTATGCCCTGCCACCGCCGCCACAGGCATCTGTCGCCATCGATGACAGTGACGTCCGCTTTGCCGTGCGCCGGATTTTTTGTGTTGGCCGCAACTATGCCGACCATATCCGCGAAATGGGCAGTGACCCCGGCACAAGCCGCCCGGTGTTCTTTAGCAAACCGGCGGATGCGCTGGTGGCCGATGGTGCCAGCATCCCCTATCCGCCCGGAACCGAGGATTTCCACCATGAGGCGGAACTGGTGGCAGCCATCGGGGTTGGCGGCAGGGATATCGCCGCCGATGCCGCGCTGGCCCATGTCTGGGGTTACGCCGCCGGCAATGATCTGACCCGCCGCGACCTGCAGGCCCGCGCCAAGGACAGCCGCAGCCCGTGGGATATGGCCAAGGGCTTCGACAATTCCGCCGTCTGCGGTGCCCTGCGTCCGGCGTCGGTCGCAGGCCATCCGTCCCGGGCGCGCATTCTGCTGGCAGTCAATGGCGCGGTGCGGCAACAGGCCGATATCAGCCAGATGATCTGGACAGTGCCGCAACTGATCGCCGAACTGTCAGCGCTGGTGACATTGGCCCCGGGGGATCTGATCTTTACCGGCACCCCCGCCGGGGTCGGCCCTTTGGTGCGCGGCGATGTCTGCCGGGTGGATGTCGACGGGGTTGGGTCGGTGACCACAACCATCCGCTGACGCAACGTGATGACCTCTCCCCCGGCCCCTCTCCCGGTGGGAGAGGGGGGCGAAACGGCACCGCCAGTGCCCCCCCTTTCGCCTTCGGAGATGGGTCAGGGGAGAGGCAGGTCAGGGGCGAGGCACTTGTCAAATGTAAATCCCCTGCCAGCCAGCGCACGTGGCGTGGCACCGGGAATTTTGCCGTAGGTTCCGGGGGAACGGCGGTGCGAAACCCCAGTCCCCTGCTCCGGTCAGATCGCCGCCTTGCGCATTTCATCCAGATAGATGTCGCGCAGCCGGGTTGCCAGCGGCCCCGGTATGCCGGAACCCACCTTAGTCCCGTCAACCTCAACCACCGGCATCACGAACAGGCTGGCAGAGGTGATGAACGCCTCGTCCGCCGCCTTGGCTTCCTCAATGGTAAAGGGCCGCTCCTCCACCACCATCTGCGCCTCACGCGCAAAGCGCAGCACGGCGGCGCGGGTGATGCCTGCCAGTATCTCGGTGCCCAGTTGCCGGGTGATGATCCGGTTGCCCCGGACGATATAGGCGTTGTTCGAGGTGCCTTCCGTCACCACCCCTTCCTCCACCATCCAGGCATCATCCGCCCCGGCTTTCCTGGCCATCATCTTGCCCATCGACGGGTACAGCAGTTGCACTGTCTTGATGTCGCGGCGACCCCAGCGGATGTCGGGGATCGAAATTACCTTGATCCCGGTCTTTGCCATCGGCGCATCGGCCATCCCGGGTTTCGACGTGGTGAACAGCACCAGCGTCGACGGCACCAGTGCCGGGTCGGGAAAGGCGAAATCACGGTCTGCCGGGGCACCGCGGGTGATCTGCAGATAGACCGTGCCATCCACCACGGCATTGCGCTCCAGCAAGCTTCGGTGAATCGCCAGAAGCGCTTCCGGGGTCACCGGTGACGCCATGTCCAGTTCCGCCAGTGACCGCTGCAGCCGGGCGATATGGCCGGGGAAATCCACCAGTTTGCCACCCAGCACCGATGTCACCTCGTACACGCCGTCCGCCATCAGGAAGCCACGGTCAAACACCGAGATCCGGGCTTCGGTTTCGGGAACATAGTCGCCGTTGACATAGACGGTGCGGGTCATCCTGGGGCCTCCTGTGCCGGTTCCGCCTCGTCCCGCGAATGGGGCGGCAGGTCAAGGGAAAAGGCGGAGTGTGCACGGGCTACCGGGGCGGCCTGCGGGGATGGTCTGGCGGCGGTGCCGGGGAACCGGGGGGCCAAAGGGCGGGGCGTGCCGTCGCCTTGCCCGCCTGCGGGGTTGGGGTCAGGGGTGGTGGGCAGGGGCTGAGCCCGGGTTTTCTCACCCCCACAGCGCCGCTTCGGGGGGGTGAACCCCGGCGGCATCATAGGTCAGCGGGTGGTCACGGTCCTCTGCCAGCAGCAGCGGCCCGTCCAGATCGACGACCGCGGCCCCCTGCGCCACCAGCACCGCCGGTGCCATGGCAAGACTGGAGCCGACCATGCATCCCACCATCACCCCAAACCCCTGCTGATGCGCCAGCCGGTGCAGCGCCAGCGCTTCGGTCAACCCGCCGGTCTTGTCCAGCTTGATGTTCACCATGTCATATTTGCCGTGCAGCGCCGCCAGCGACCTCGAGTCATGGCAGCTTTCATCGGCACAGACCGGCACCGGCCGGGCCATCTCTGCCAGCATCTCATCGGCGCCGGCAGGCAAGGGCTGTTCCACCAGAACAACCCCGATCCGCAGCAGGTGCGGGGCAAGGTCGGCATAGATATCCGCTGTCCACCCTTCATTGGCATCGACGATGATCCGGGCATTCGGGGCACCGGCGCGCACTGCAGCCAGCCGCGCCATGTCGTCTGCGGTGCCGAGCTTGATCTTCAACAGCGGCCGGTGGGCATGGCGGGCAGCGGCGTCGCGCATCCGTTCCGGTGTGTCGAGTGACAGGGTAACGGCGGTCAGCACCGGCCCCGGTGCCATAAGCCCCGCCAGATCCCAGACCCGTTTGCCCGCGGTCTTGGCGGCAAGATCCCACAAGGCGCAATCCACCGCGTTGCGGGCAGCGCCGGGGGGCAACAGACCGGGCAGGTCGGCATGGCTAAAGCGTTCCGGCAAAGACCGGATCTGATCGGTGACCGACGCCGGTGTTTCGCCATAGCGGCCATAGGGCACCGATTCCCCGCGACCGACCGCGCCGCCCTGATGAACCGCGACCGTCAGAACCCGCGCCTCGGTCTTTGATCCGCGGCTGATGGTAAAGACCTCGGCGAGGCGAAAGGTTTCTTCGGTGACGGTGATCTGCATGGTGCGGTTTGCCTTTTGGTCGGGTCGGTGGGTGGATGCTTGAACAAGCAGCGTAACGTGAGGGGCGGCTTCCCCACCCCTGACCCTTCCCCACGAGGGGGAGGGGACGCGTGCAGGTGCCGGGCGGTCGTCGGTCATCACATGTCAGCCTTGCCCCCCGGCGCAACGCACCCCCTTCGTGGGGAGGGTTGGGGTGGGGGGGCCACCGCCGGTTACAGCGCCGCCAGCGCATCCGCCAGCCACCCCGCCCCATGGTGGAACGGATCAGCGGCGGGCAGATCCAGCCGCGCCCCGACCTCGGCCAGAGATCTGGCGGCAACCCTGTCACTCAGATACCGGCCATTGATCGACACCCCACCCCGGTCATCCCCCACAACCCCAGTCCTGACACCCGCTGCCCTGGCTGCGGCCAGCGTCATATCCGGCAGCGTCATGTCGGCTTTGCAGCCCGCCCTGCGGTACTGGCCAACGGCATCATCGGACCGCCATCCCGGATGCCTCGTGCCAGCTTGGCAGCCAGCCGGTCGGCGGCATCACCGGGAAACCGCAGACCAGGGGTTTCGATCAACTGTGGCGCTCCTGCAGCTGACAGCGGCAGATTGCGGCAGGGCCGGGGGAATGTCATGGGTTTCCAGCACGGGATCAGCCCGTTTGGCCGAATATTCTGCGCCGGTTTGGCCGATGTGTCGAAGATAAGCGCAAACGGCTGCACCAATCTGCGGGTTCCTGCCGGGTTCAGCCTGAAGCACCCCTGCGGTGCCAGGTCAGCGCACGCCGGATCAACAGGCCAATCAGATCGGATGGCACGGTTGCGCCGGGGGGAAACAGCACAGCCCGGTTGCCTTCGAACCGCAGCGCCCCCCCTGCCACCAAAGCCAGATCGGCGATCAGGCTGGTTTGGCAATGGGCATACAGGGCAAATCCACCCGACTTTGGCACCCCCAGCCGCAGGGTTGACCCTGAATGGGTCACCTCGGTCAGATAGGCCGGTTGGCCCCAGCGCAACGCCTCGGTCAGCGGGCCAACCTCGGGCAAATCTGCCGCCTGCTCAAAGATCAGCTGCCGCAGGGCCAGCAAACCGGAACGGGCATCAGCGGGATAGCCGGCAAACGCGGCGGCGACCTCTGGCGGGGGTGCAGGGATCATGTCAGCGGCATCCAGATCATCCAGGGGCAGACATCATCGGGGAATTCAGACCTAGCACATCGCCGCCGCATCCGCCAACCGGTCCAACGCCAGATCGCCTGGCGGATTGTCATCGATGGTATCCAGCACCCGCTGCGACCCGGCTTCATAGTCCGCTCACCGGGTTTGGTGGCATGGTCATACCGGTCCTGGTGCAGGGCACCAGATCACAAATCTTGCCGAGTTGCATTGCGCCCCTGCAAGTTGCATATAACCGACACCCAAGTCCGGAGCCCGCCCATGAACTATCTGGAATTTGAAAAGCCGCTGGCGGAGATCGAAGGCAAGGCCGAAGAGCTGCGCGCCATGGCGCGGGGCAACAAGGACATGGATGTCGAAAAAGAAGCAGCGGCGCTGGACCGCAAGGCCGATGCGATGCTGAAGGACATGTACAAGACCCTGACGCCCTGGCGCAAATGCCAGGTGGCGCGGCACGCCGACCGGCCGCATTGCCGCAATTATATCGAGGCCCTGTTCACCGAATTCACCGCCCTCGCCGGTGACCGCAACTTTGCCGATGACCATGCCGTAATGGGCGGTCTGGCGCGGTTCAACGATATTCCGGTCATGGTGATCGGCCATGAAAAGGGCCATGACACCAAAACCCGGATTGAACGCAATTTCGGCATGGCGCGGCCCGAAGGCTACCGCAAGGCCATCCGCCTGATGGATCTGGCGCACCGGTTCCGCCTGCCGTTGATTACCCTGGTCGATACCCCCGGTGCCTATCCCGGCAAAGGCGCCGAGGAGCGGGGCCAGTCCGAAGCCATCGCCAGCGCCACCGCCAAATCGCTGGCCATCGGGGTTCCGGTGATTGCGGTCATTATCGGCGAAGGCGGATCGGGCGGCGCCGTTGCCTTTGCCACCGCCAACCGGGTCGCCATGCTGGAACATTCGATCTATTCGGTGATTTCCCCCGAAGGCTGCGCCTCGATCCTGTGGAAAGACAGCGAAAAGATGCGTGAAGCCGCCGAGGCCCTGCGGCTGACCGCACAAGACCTGCTGCGGCTGGGGGTGATTGACCGCATCATCAAGGAACCCACCGGCGGCGCCCAGCGCGCCCCTGCCGAAGCGATCGAAGCCGTGGGCAAGGCAATCGAGGCGATGCTGAAAGAGCTGTCCGGCAAGAAACCCGAGGCGCTGATCCGCGACCGGCGGCAGAAGTTTCTCGACATGGGGTCAAAGGGGCTGGCGGCCTGACGGGCTTCCCGTACCCCCCGATCCCGCACCGCCCCGGGCCTGACCCGGGGCCTCGACATTCTGTCCAAACGCGGCCCAAGGCCAGTCACCGCACGCAAATGACTGCCTCAGCCACACCTTGGCCATGAACAAGGCCCGAAAAACCCCTGCCGTGCCCGCCATTCGCCCTTATTCCGGTTTCAGAACTGGCAACAGTCGCAGTCAGGGAGCCCCAATCATGGCCCAATCATCAACGATCCCACAGGATACCGCCGGTGCCGAAGGTATTCTGCTGTGCTTTACCGCCGGTACCCTGATCGAAACCCCGTCGGGCGAACGTGCCGCCGACCGGTTGAAGGTCGGTGATCTGGTCTGGACCGCCGATGGCGGCGCCCTGCCGATCCGCTGGTGCCACCACCGCCGGATCAGCCGTGAGGCGCTGCGCCACGACGAAAGCCTGCGCCCGGTGCTGATCGCCGCCGATGCCTTTGGCCGGGGCCTGCCGCTGCGCCCGCTCAGGGTCTCGCCGCAGCACCGCATCTGTGTCAGTGGCTGGCGGGCCGAACTGTTCTTTGGTGCCGCCGAGGTGCTGGTGGCGGCTTGCCAGCTGAAGAATGATACCACCATCACCCAGCCGATCCCGGGTGAAGAGGTGACCTATGTCCATTTTCTGCTGGATGGCCATCAGATCGTGCGCTCCAACGGGTTGCTGACCGAAAGCTTTCACCCCTCGGCAGCAGCGGTGAACGGCATGGACGCCGCATCGCGCGCCGAGGTGCTGCGGCTGTTTCCCGATGCCCTTGCAGCGGATGGCCCGTTTGGCCAGACCGCCCGGCAAGTGGTGCAGAACGAACCGGCCCGGCTGGTGGCCTGACCAGACTGTGCCATAGCGGCCCTGCGGCACAGCGGCACTGGAGTAGCCGCATCCGGCAAACCTGTGATCCCGGCACCTGTCGGATGGCGGGGCAGCCCTGATCCTGTCCTTTCTGGCGCACTCAACCCGCCAAGGAGGCACCGATGAAACACCTGTCCCTCATACTTGTACTGACCGCCGCAACCCCGGCTTTCAGCGACACCTGCACCGTACCCGAAGGCGAAGGGCGGCACAT
Organism: Paracoccaceae bacterium; assembly: GCA_043736155.1. GTDB lineage: Bacteria > Pseudomonadota > Alphaproteobacteria > Rhodobacterales > Rhodobacteraceae > JANNRR01. Next base: position 12,307 of record JAYTDA010000233.1, read on the forward strand.
CAACCATGCCAATCTCTTTGTCGAGGACAATGCCGGCGATGGCGACATCGGCGTGCACGGCTATTTCGACGATCACGGCTGGTCCGAGCTTTGCGTGTTCGACCCGGCTGGCACCCTGATCCTGCGGGTGCTCCCCGAGGGCGTGTTGGGCGATCTGGGCATTGCCGGGGTCTTTTTCGAATCGCTCGAGCCGGAATATGCCGACTGGGACTACACGGCGCTGAAGGCCGCGTGGCCGGAGGGCGACTATACCCTGCGTGCGTCTGGATTTGGCGACGAGTTGCTGACCGGCGCAGCCTGGTTCACCACCGTTCTGCCGTCAATTCCGGAGATTGTAACCCCGGCATCAGTCCCCGAACCCGAAGATGTGCCGCTGCCCGTCGTGCCGGTGGCTGATCTGCTGGTCGAATGGAAGCCGGTGACCACCTCGCAGGATGGCCGCCCGATCACGATCCGGGCCTATCAGGTCTGGGTCAACAAGGAAAACCACGAGGACGACCACGGCTTCTCTCGGCCGAACTTCGACATTCATCTCAGTGCCGATGCGACCACCGTGACCGTCCCAGCCGCGTTCTTCGATCCGGCCTCGATCTATGAAATCGAGGTGGTGGCAATCGAGGAAAGCGGCAACCAGACCATCGGCGGCGCTTCTTACTTTGCCACCGAATAGATCTATCACATTTGTCGGATGTCACCGGGCGCTGTCTGGTGGCATCCTTTCATGGGGCGAAGGAGGATGAAATGCGCAGAAAGACCCTTTATCTGCTGATCGCTGCCGGGCTTTTCCTGACCATTTTCGGATTGGAACAGACCCAATCCACCGACCCGTTCAACCTGGTCAATTTCTGCAAGGATGTGCTGGAAATGCTGCTGCTGGCTGGTGCCGTAGCAACAACCGCGTTTGTCTCCGGCGAAACCCGTGACATCCGGCTGGAGCGGTTGGAACTGGTCGACGACCTGGCCACCGCCCGGCGCGAAAGCAGCCGCTGGCGCGAAGCGGCACGGGCGCATGTCAGCGGCCTGTCGCAGGCGATTGCGGCACAGTTCCGCACCTGGGCGCTGACCGATGCGGAATCGGACGTGGCAGCGCTGATGCTGAAGGGGCTGGCCCACAAGGAAATTGCCGCCTTGCGCACCTGTTCCGAGGCGACGGTGCGTCAGCATGCCACCGCAATCTACCGAAAATCCGGCATGACCACCCGGTCGCAACTGACGGCGTTTTTCCTCGAAGACCTGCTGATGCCCGCCGATCCGAAGCAAAAGCTGACGGTGATCCACGACGCCACCGCCTGATGCCCGCCGCAAGCTACCACAACGACGTGGTGGCAACCCGCGTCCGGCGTTCGGCATCATGGGCCTGCCCGTCGATCTGCCCTTCGGCGCGACCCGCCGTGGCATCGGCCAGCATGTCGCCCGCAGTCGGCAACTCCGCCGACTGGTCACCCACCGTCCACAGCTCCGACCGTTGCAGGGCGTGCGAACACTGCGAATAGACCTCGGCCACTGCAATCACGATGACGGTGTGCGGCAGGATGCCCTTGCGTTCAAACCGGGTGCACAGGCCGGCATCGGCGGTCAGCCGGGCGGTGCCGTTGACCCGGATCGCGGTGGTGGAGCCGGGGATCAGAAAGATCAGGCTGACCCTGCCATCGCGCCGGATGTTGCGCAAGGAGTCGATCCGACTCATTGCCTTTCCAGTCCGGCATCGCCAGGGTGCGGTGATCCAGCGCCGTCACCACCGACCCGGCAACACCGGGCGGGCTGCCATCGATGCCCTCCGGCCCCACGGTGCTCAAGATACAGAACCGTGAGGATGCGATGAACGCCCGGTAGCTGGGTGTCAGGTGATCCGCCACCTTGGCCATCGCCGGTTGGCCGGGGGTGCCATAATGCCGATGCAATACGTCAAGATCGGTGATCCAGTTCATCATTTCGCCTGTGTCCGCTTTGCCTTTTTCGGCTTCGGTTCCGGCAGTTCGCTGGCAATCGCAGCAACCACCCGCGCCATCAGGTCTGCATCATCCAACGCCTCATCTGCCAGCGCCATCACTTTGCCACCCGGATAAGCCGGTTGCATCGGTACCGAATTCAGTTTTGGCCCCAGCAAAGCCATCGCCTGCGGTGTCGGCTTGAGAAACAACTGGTTGTCGCAGATCAGCGCCACCAGCTTGCCTTCGCAGTACAGGCCGAATTCACCAAACATCGGGCGGGCACTGATCAGCCCGGCGCCCTGCACCTGGTCGCAGATATAGGCGACGCGCTGCTTGTCGGTTGCCATCTCATACCCCCGCCTGAAACCCGGCATCCGCCATCAGCCGGTTCGATGCGGTTTCAATTGCGGTTTCCATCTCTGCCATCACGTCGCTGACCGGGCGGCCCGCAGCGATAACCGGCAGAAACTCCAGCACCGCCAGCCCCGGTTTGCGCCGGATGCCATGGCGCGGCCAGAACACCCCGACATTCACCGCCACCGGCACCAAAGGCTGGCCCAGCTGTTCATACAGCACCCCGGTACCGACCTTGTATTGCGCCTTGACCCCCGGGGCGATGCGGGTGCCCTGCGGATAGATGATCAACTGCCCCGGCAGCGCCGAACCCGCTGCCACATCAGCCACCATCTGCTTGATCGCTTGCCCGCGTTTGCCACGGTTGACCGGCACACAGCCGATGCGCAAGGCATACCAGCCGAGGATCGGTGCCCATTTCAGTTCGGCCTTCATGATGAATTTGGGCCTTGGCACCACCGACACCAGCATGATGATGTCGAAAAAACTTTGATGCTTGGCGGCAATCAGCACTTCGCCGGTGGGTACTTCGCCGCGAATTTCAGACCGCAGCCCGACCATCCAGCGTGCAGTCCAGCGCACCCAGCGGCAATAGGTATGGACCCCGGCAAAAGCGCCGCTGCGGTCAACCAGCGCCCAGGGGGTGAAAAACACCGCCATCAGCGCCATCACCAGATACATCTGGGTAATAAAGATCAGCGAAGCGAGCCACCGCATCACATCAACCCCCGCAGGGTCCGCAACGCCGCTGCCCGGGTGGCGGCAAAGGACACAACTGCCGCCAATGGCGGAATCGCCAGCGGCCACAGCCAGTGCAGCCCCTGAAACCCAAGGCCGGTCAGAAACCCGCCCGCCTCATCCGCCGCTGGCAAAAACGCCATCGCCGCCATCCCCAGCAGCGTCCCCGCCAGCGCCCCCGCCAAAGCCCGCAGACTGAAGCGCCGGACAAAGGCGCGGGCAATCGTCACATCGCGCGCCCCCACCAGCCGCAACACCCGGATCACCTGGGCATTGGCCGCCAGCGCCGCATTGGCGGCAAGGGTGATCATCGCCGCCGTTGCCCCGGCAATCAGCCCGACCGACAGCAGCCCCAGTGTCCTGATCCGCCCTGCCGCCCGCACCAGTGGTTCGCGCCAGCGGGTATGGTCATCCAGCACCGCCCCAGGGGCCTCGGCCGCCAGCCGCTGGCGCAGGCCCTCGGCGTCATACTCCAGCCCCTGCACCTCGATCAGCTGCGGGATCGGGAGATCCTGCAGCGGCAGGTTGGGGCCGAACCACGGCTCCAGCAGCGCGCGTTCCTCCTCGGCCGACAGGGCGCGAAACCCGGTGATGCCCGGTGTGGTTTCCAGTGCCGCCAGAACCGCCCTGGTCTGGGTGTCGATCTGATCATCGGCGGCGGAGATTCGGATGGTGGCGGTATTGGTCAGCGTCGCCTGCCAGCGGTCTGCCAGCCGCCCCGCTGCCAGTGACAGCGCCAGCGCAAACACCGCCAGAAACGCCATGGCTCCGGCGGTAAACGAGGTCAGCCGCGCGGTATAGCCCGAAGGCGGCACCACCCGGTCGGCCTTGGACTCGCCGGTCAGCAGTTCGCGCAGCCGCTCTGCCACCCCGCTCACAGGTCAGCCCCCGCCAGTTGCAACCGCCGGTCGCGGATGCGCAATACCCGGGCGCTGACCTGCGGTTTTGCGGTGCGGATCAGGTTCAGATCATGGGTGGCGATCAGAATGGTCTTTCCCATCCGGTTCAACTCGACCAACAACGTCAACAGCCGCACTGACATCTCCCAATCCAGATTGCCGGTGGGTTCATCGGCCAGGATCACGTCGGGCGACAGGATGATGGCACGCGCCAAAGCCGCCCTTTGCCGCTCGCCACCCGACAGCGACGGTGGCAGCGACTGCACTTGCCCCTGCAACCCGACCCAGCCCAGCAGGTCCAGCACATCCGGGCCACTGACATCGCGGCCGGTGACCTGCAACGGCAGGCTGACGTTTTCCACCAGTGGCAAATGGTCGAGAAACTGGCAATCCTGATGCACCACACCAATGCGCTGGCGCATCCGCGCCACGTCATCACGCGACAGGCTGCGGACATCGCGGTCAAAGATGGTGACGTGACCGGCAGTCGGCAACAGTTCGGCATAGCACAGTTTCAGCAGGGTGGATTTGCCGGATCCCGATGGGCCGGTCAGGAAATGAAACGAGCCGGGCGCCAGTTTCAGCGTGATGTCAGACAGCAACTCGCCGCCGCCATAGCTATAGGCCACGTTCTGCAGGTCGATCACATGCGTCTCCTGGTCGGCGGGCCCGGTTTCGGCGGGCCCAGTTTCAGCAGGCCCGGTTTCAGCGGGCCCAGTTTCAGCGGGTCCCGTGCCTCTGTGTCTGATCTGCCGACAGTTTCGCCGATGCACGCGCCGGTTTCAATGGAGGTTAACACTAACGCTTGGATAAACCTTTGCCGCTTGCTACAACATAGGCGCAATAATGCGCCCAGCCTCAGAATTGGATCTGTACGATTATGCGCCTGATGTGCCCGAATTGCGAAGCTCAGTATGAAGTGAGCGACAGTGTGATTCCGCTGCACGGCCGGGATGTGCAATGTTCGAATTGTGGCCAGACCTGGTTCCAGACCCACCCGCAGTCAGAACCGGAAGCCCCGGCAGACGAAGATGACGCCGACTATGGCGGCGACGGCAACCTGCCCAATGTCGCAGCAGGGGCCTGGGACCGCGATGAAACCGAGGCTGCCCGGCTTGAACTGGAGCCTGAACCGGAACCCGCCGCCGCCGCCGCCTCCGACCCGGTGGCGGACCCGCAGACACCCGCCCCGTTTCCGCCAGACCCCGATGCACCGCCACCGGCCGGGGCTGGAGCCGGGCCGGACCCTGATTCCGTTCGGGCCGCCCCGGATGAACCCGAAGACCGGTCCGAAGTCGCTGCGGAACCTGTGGCGGCGGCTCAGGATGCGGATGCCGCCGCCGCCGCAGCCCCGCTTGAACCCAAGCGCCGGTCCCTGGATGAAGCGGTGCTGAGTGTGCTGCGCGAAGAGGCGGAGCGCGAAGCCAGGGCGCGCCGCGCCGTCGGGGGTGTGGAAACCCAGACCGACATGAACCTGCCCGTCGCAGAGCCTTCGATGCGGGGCAATGCCGGGCTGGACGCCCTGCCCAGGCTGCGGGTCCAGCCGCAGGCCGAAAGTCGCATGGCCGACCTGTCCAGCGCCACCCCAAGCCGCCCGGTCGAAGACCTGTCTGCGCCGATGGAACCCGAAGTACCCGATGCCCCGGCAGCCCAGCGCCAATCCCGCCGTGACCGGCTGCCGGATATCGAGGCGTTCAGCTCCAGCCTGCAAGCCAACGGTGGCAAATCCGTCGCTGCGGTTGCCGACGCCCTACAGACCGAACCGCGCCCGGTCCGCCGCAGCGGCTTTCGCACCGGGTTCCTGCTGGTGATCGTGCTGGCGGTTCTGGTGTTCGGCCTCTATGCCGCCGCCCCCGCCGTTGGCAGCCGCTTTCCGGCGGCGGTGCCGCTGCTTGACCAGTTCGTGGCGACAGTCGACAACGGCCGGGTGCGGGTGGACCAGCTGATGCAAACTGCGCTGGATCGTCTGAACGGCGACGAAAAACCAGTGGAATAGGCGGGGTTTGTCGATTTGCCGCCGTGTGGCCGCGCCTGACCGAAGGGGAAGGTGGCGTTTTGGCAATCTCCGGCACGATTTCTGGATGGTAATCGCGGGCTGCCTGCGGATCGCCTGAGCGTTGACACGGGCCGGGCCGCGGACAGGCAGCGGCCTGATCGCACTTTCATCTTCTGTTCAACAACTATCCCGGGGTCAGCCATTGGTTGCGCCATTGGTCCGGGAAACCAATGTCCGGGGGGCTGGCCGCCATGGTCGCACCGACACAGCCCGCCCCTGCGCCTCAAAAACTGTCCAGCAACCGCCGCAGGTAGCCGCGTTCGCTTTCCGGGCGCTGCTGTTCCCCGGATCTGCGGCGCAGTTCATCCAGGATCTCGCGGGCGCGGCGATAGACATCTTCGCCCTGCAGCATGTTTTCCGGGGTTCCGGCGGTGCCGGTGCCGCCCAGATCGCGGCCCAGCGGGTCGCGCTGACCCTGGGTGGCGGCATCGCCGAACTGCTGGCCGCCTTCGCCCTGCGGCGGCTGGTTTTGCGCCAAAGCCTTGCCCAGATTGCGCATGCCGTCGCGCAGCGCCTCCATTGCATCAGCCTGGCGGTCGATGGCGCCGGGAATGTCATTGTCGCGCAGCGCCTGTTCGGCCTGATCCATCGCTCGGCCGGCCCGGTCCAGCGCATCGCGGGCGGCATCGCTTTCGGGGGAACCATCGCCGGGCAGGTTGCGCTGTTGTTCGGCCAACTGATCGCGCAGCGCCTGTTGCCGGTCGGCCAGCGACTGGCCCGGATCGACACCCGGATCGGTGCCGTTCTGGCCCAAGGCATCGGGGCTGGGAGTGCCGCTCCCTTCGGTGCCGCCCTGGGGCGTGTCGCCGGGAACCCCGCCCTGGCCCAGCTGCTGTTCCTGCGGCTGGCCATTGGTGCCTTTGCGGCTTTGGCCCTGCTGCCCCGGTGCACCGGGCTGCTGGCCCTGCCCCGGCTGGCCGGGGTTGAACTGGCGTTGCAGGTCGCGGAACGCATCGTCTGACAGGCCCTGCTGGTCTTGCAGCGTATCGGCAAGCCCCTGCATCGACTGCTGTCCGGGGCCGGGTTTGCCCTGCCCCTGACCCTGGCCTTGGGTGACCTGCAGGTTCTCCATCATGGCGCGCAGCTGGTTCAGCAGTTCCTGCGCTTCTGCGGTGCGGCCTTCCTGCATCAGTTGCTGCAGCCGGTCGAGCATCTGCTGCATCTGATCTTGGGTAATCTCCATCGAGGTCTGGCCATCGGCGGTCTGCTGATCGGGGTCTTGCGCCTGCTGTTCGGCCAACTGCTGCATATAGTCCTGCATGGCGTCGTTCATCTCTTGCATCAGCTTGGCGATTTCCTGCTCGTTGGCACCATTCTTTATCGCCTCTGACAGGCGGTCCTGTGCCCTATCCAACCGCGCCTTGGCATCGGCCAGATCGCCCTCTTCCAGCAGCACCGCAATATCCCACAGCGCCGCCACCAGCTCATCGCGCGCCACAGGCGTCAGGGGCCCGCCCTCCAGCCGCTTCATTGCTACCCGCAGTTGCAGATAGGCGCGCGGGTTGGCGCCGAGATCGTCCGGGCGGTGGGTCACGGCGCGCAAGATCTGGGCTGACCGGGCGGCATTGCCCACCGACCACAGCAGATCGCGGCGCATTTCGATGACGGAAGCCGCCAGCGGATCAAAGAACCGCCGCCCCGGCAGCACCATCTGCACCGGGTCGCTGTGGCCCAGCTGCCCCGCCGCATCCTCGGCAAACAAGGTCATTGTCACCGGCAGATTGGCAAACGGATGCTGCGACAGATCGTCGATCAGCTTTTCGCTGAACTCTGCCCGGCTGCCAGAGATTGGCATCGGCAGGTCCAGCACCAGCTTTTCGCGCGGCTCCGGTTCAGCGACCAGACCAAAGCGGCGGTCGACCGAGGCCAGATCAAGGCTGATCTCGGCATGGCCGCGCACCACGCCATAATCATCCGATGCGGCAAAGGGTTGCACCATCCGGCCATCAGCCTCGTGCGTCACCGGGCCAGACACCGACACCACCGGAGCGGCATCGGGGATCACTGTTACCGCCCATTCGCGGCCACCCGCGCCATTGATGGCGAGCGAACCCGATTGCTGCACCGCAAAATCCTGGGTCGGGGCCGAAGCTGCCGCCACCTCGCCCGCCGCCAGATCGCCGGTGCGGGCCGACACGGTTTCCGCCAGGGTCAGATCCCCCACTTCGCCATAGAGCCGCAGCGCCACCGTGCTGCCTTGCGGCACCGCCAGCGGCCCCGGTTTGATGTCATTGAGATAGAGGCTGGGCTTGCCGGTATAGGCCGGGGGTTCCACCCAGCCTTCCCACGACGGGCCATTCGCCAGCGCCGTGGTGCCACCCCCCGCCGCAATGTCCGCCACCGCCGCCACCCGCCAGATCGAGCCGAACAGCAGCGCCACCACAAAACAGCTCAGCGCCAGATAGCGCAGGCCGTAGGGGTCCCGGGTTGAGATTTTCAGGTCCGGTTCCGGGGCCCGCGCCTGCGCCGCCCGCACCGCCATCCGCGCCTGATGCGCCTGCCACACCGCCACCGAGGCGCTGTCGGCGGCACCGATCGCCTGATGATCCAGCAGTGCCGCAATCGGCCGCCCCGGCATCGTCTGATCCAGCCGCGCCAATGCCTGCGCCCGCGAGGGCCAGTGAAACCGCCGCACCCCCGCCACCAGCGCCCAGACCAGCGCAGCCCCTGTCAGCATCAGCCCGAACCATGCGGCTTCGACCGAAACGGTATCCTGCAAGCCAAAGGCCAGCAGCGAGGCTGCAATCAACAGCAGGGTCCACAGCGGCCAGAATGCCCGTACCGCCCGTTCCGCCACCAACCCGGCCCGGGTCAACCGCAACGGCCACGCCAAAGACACCAGCGCGGCAGAACGGGGGCTGGCCTTGGGGTCTGCCATTGGCGGGTTCAAACTCCTGGGTTCACAGCACGGTTGCTGCGGTTCACAGCCATGGCGGGATGCTATCGCGTTCTATCATCGCTTCAAAGCTCGGCCTTGCCCGAATGACGGCGAATTGATCGCCTTTGACCAGTATTTCCGGGATCAGCGGCCTGCTGTTGTATTCCGATGCCATCACCGCGCCGTAAGCCCCGGCAGAGCGGAACGCAATCAGATCGCCCTCGGCCAATGGCGGCAAGGCACGGCCCCTGGCAAAGGTATCACCCGACTCGCACACCGGCCCGACCACGTCATAGGCATGGGTCTCGGTGCCCGGTGCCGGTTCCACCACCGCGACGATGTCATGATGTGCGCCATACATCGCCGGGCGCACCAGATCGTTCATCGCGGCATCGACGATCAGGAAATCACGGTCCTCTCCGGATTTGACCCAGATCACCGACGCGACCATCACCCCGGCATTGCCCGAAATCAGCCGCCCCGGTTCGATCTCGATCTCGCACCCCAGATGGCCAAGGGTGCGTTTGATCATGGCGCCATAGTCCAGCGGCAAAGGCGGCACCTCGTTGCTGCGCTGATAGGGGATGCCAAGGCCGCCGCCGAGATCAAGACGAGTGATCTGATGGCCATCGGCGCGCAGTTGGCCGGTCAGTTCCGCCACCTTCAGGTAGGCCGCTTCAAACGGCGCAAGGTCGGTCAGCTGGCTGCCGATATGCACATCGATCCCGACCACCCTGATCCCCGGCAGCCCTGCCGCCTCGGCATAGACCGCGCGGGCCCGCGACAGTGGAATGCCGAACTTGTTTTCCTTTTTGCCGGTGGCGATCTTTTCGTGGGTTTTGGCATCGACATCCGGGTTCACCCTTATGGTGATCGGGGCCACCAGCCCCATGGCGCTGGCGACCCCGCTCAGCGCCCGGAGTTCCGGCTCGCTTTCCACATTGAACTGGCGGATACCCCCCGCCAAAGCCAGCCGCATCTCCTCGCGGGTCTTGCCCACCCCGGAAAACACGATCCGGTTCCCCGGCACCCCTGCCGCCAGGGCGCGCCGGTATTCGCCGCCAGACACCACATCCATCCCGGCCCCCAACTGGCCAAGGGTGCGCAGAACCGCCTGATTGCTCAGACTTTTCATCGCAAAACAAATGGTATGGTCCAGCCCCGCCAGTGCCTCCTGAAACAGCCGGTAATGGCGTTCCAGCGTGGCGGTGGCATAGAGGTAGAACGGGGTTCCCACCGATGCGGCGATGTCGGGGATCGCCACATCTTCGGCGTGGAGGATGCCGTTACGGTAAAGAAAATGATCCATGCCTGCCTGCCCTTACCGGTCTGGGCCGGTGTGTAGCAGAAGCCCGCCCGGGGTCAAAGGGGCTGCGGTGAGGGGAGATTTGCGGGGGTGGCAGGGGATCGCCCGGTGCGGGACATTTTCGGTTGCCATGGAATCAAGGGCTTGGCGGGACGCCTTTACGAAGTTTTTACGATTGGCGGCAGAGGCGCGCAGGAACGCGGTGCCCTGCGGGGCAAGCGGGCGGGGGGGCTCTGGGGCATGGAGCCCGCGTCGGGTGTGCCCTTTGGGCGCATCGTTATCGCCGCCAAAGGTGCGCAGGGATGCACACCCTTGCATATTGCTGTTGTCCCATGACTCGCTAGTTTTGGGACGTGCGCGGGAGGGCGGCCGCCCTC
>JAYTDA010000234.1:0-7856 GCA_043736155.1 Paracoccaceae bacterium
CTTGTCGTGGCCCGGCTCGGAAATCTCGGCACGCCGCTCTGGTCGGAGATCCTGCTGCTTGCCGTTGGCGCGGTCGTGGTGTTTCTTGCGTTCTTGCGAATGCGCAGTGTCTGCATTCGGATCAACGCGGAGGAATCACTCCCCTATACCGGTGTCCCGGCGGACCTGTTGTTGATGGTTCTGGTGGCCGGGCTGTTCGGGCTGGTGGCAGTTTTCATCATGCAGGTTCACTGACAACGCCGGGGCGGGAACGCCTGCCCGGCCAGATGCGTTGTTCTTGGCATGTTAAGGACGTTCCGGTTTTGCAGGGGCGTTCTGCATCCCCGGAGGTCGTGAATTGGATGATCAAAAGACCCGCGGAACAGTTGGCTCCGGCAGGCTCACGCTCCTGCAGATCAACGACACCCACGGTTACCTGGAACCGCATCCGGAACTGGTCTGGGCCTATGATGGTGCGACCTTCCCGACGATGGGCGGTTTTGCACGGATCAAGACGCTGTTTGATACCGCCCGCGCCGAGGCACCTGGTGGCGTTCTGGCGTTTGACAGCGGCGATACCTTTCACGGCACGCATGCCGCTGTCAGCAGCAAGGGTCAGGCGCTGGTGCCGGTTCTGAACACCCTTGGCCTGTCGGCGATGACCGCACATTGGGATTTTGCCTGGGGCCCGGATCACTTGGCGCAACTGGCGGGGCACCTGAATTATCCCGTGCTGGCGGCCAATTGCTGGCACAAGGACAAGGACAGCCATCCGTTCCAATGCACGCTGATCTGCGAGGCGGGGGGATTGCGTGTGGGCGTGATCGGCCTTGCCGCCACCATTCTGGACAAGACGATGCCGCCGAACTTTGCCGCAGGCATGCGTTTTACCGACGGCATTGAGGAAACCCGCGCGGAAGCGGCCAGATTGCGGGCCGAGGGTGCCGACCTGATCGTTGTGCTGTCGCATCTGGGCTATCCGCAAGATCTGTGTCTGGCCGAGAGTGTCACTGGTCTGGACGTCATCATCAGCGGTCATACCCACAACCGGCTTGACGCGCCGACCAAAGCGAACGGCGCGCTGATCATCCAGTCGGGCTGCCACGGGTCTTTCGTGGGACGCCTTGATATCGAGGTTCAGCACGGGCGGATCGCGAAGTTTCAGCACCGGCTGATCCCGGTGGATGCCACCATTGCACCTCATCCCGGCACGAAAACCCTCGTGGATACCGCGATGCAGGCAAGTCGGGTCCTGCAACAGACGGTGGTGGGGCACACAGCGATTGCGCTGCACCGCGCCACATCGCTGACCTCGCCGATGGATGATCTGCTGCTGGCCGCCATCGCCGACGCTGCGGGCACCATCATCGCGTTCTCGAACGGCTGGCGCTATGGCGCGCCGATCCCGCCGGGGCCGGTTACGCTGCATGATCTGTGGAACATCATCCCGACCAACCCGCCGGTGTCGGTCGTGGAGATCAGCGGTGCCAAGATTTGGGACATGATCGAGCAAAACCTTGAAAACACCTTCAGCGCCGACCCCTTTGGCCAGCGCGGCGGTTATGCCAAGCGGTTTCGCGGCCTGACGGTCAATGCCAAGCTGGAAAACCCCAAGGGGCGGCGCGTTGAGGCGATTTTCGATGCACAGGGTAGGATCAGTGCCGACCAGATGTACGCTGTCGCCTATGTAACCGCGCAGGGGGTGCCGGAGCATATGGGCCGCAATCGCCGCGACCTTGCGATCATGGCCATCGACGCGCTGCGCAGATGGCTTGCCGACCCGTCGCATGATGCACAGCCCGGCCGCGGGCAGTTGCGGATCACCTGAGGTCGGCGACAAAGCAGCAAACGCCCTTGCGGGCGATGCAGGACTGGCACACACTTACGTCGGAGCGGTTCAGGAAATACCCATACCACCTGACGGGATGCGACACGGTTTCCGGACCAGAGACGGGGGCATCATGACACCGCTGCAACAGGTTCTTGCGCCGCCGATCTGGCAGGGTCCCGTCGAGGTGAAAAGCCTTTTTGGCGGCATCACCAACCAGAACTTTCACGTTCGCGACAGCGACCGGCAAGCGGTGGTGCGGATCGGCGGCGACATTCCGTTCCACCAGATCCTGCGCTTCAATGAACTTTCCGCCCGACCTCGCCGCTGCCAGCAAGATCTGGCGCCCGCTGATTGACAGCCCTGAGCCGGTTTGCGAAGGTGCCTATCGGTTAATGCGCGAAGGTTGGGACCGCAGCACCTGATCAAGGGTGCACGGGATCGCGTCTCACTTCAGCGCGGGTGATCGCGGTTTGCCTTATCCATGCACGAACCTGGGCTCCCGCTTCTCGGCGAATGCGGCCATCCCCTCTTTCTGATCCCGGGTTGCGAACAGGGCATGAAACACCCGGCGTTCGAAACGCACGCCTTCGGTCAGGGGCATTTCCTGCGTGCGGCGGATCGCGTCGCGGATGCTCATCAGCGCGGGCAGCGACATGGAGGCTACGGTTGCGGCGGTCGTCATCGCCTCGTCCAGCAGTGCTTCCGCCGGGATCACACGGCTGACCAGTCCGGCGCGTTCGGCCTCGGCGGCGTCCATCATGCGGCCGGTGAGACACATCTCCATCGCCTTGGCCTGACCGATCAGCCGGGTCAGCCGCTGGCTGCCGCCCATGCCGGGCATCACGCCCAGTTTGATCTCGGGCTGGCCGAATTTCGCCGTGTCCGAACACAGGATGAAATCGCACATCATCGCCAGTTCGCAGCCGCCGCCAAGCGCAAATCCCGACACCGCCGCGATGGTGGGTTTGCGTAAGCTGGCCAGCGCATCCCACTGGCCAAAGAAGTCGGCCCCGTGCATGTCGGTGTAGCTTTGGTGCTGCATCTCGGTGATATCGGCCCCGGCGGCGAAAGCCCTGGCCGAGCCGGTGATCACGCTGCAACCAACGCCATCGTCTTTGTCGGCCTTGGTCAGCGCGTCGATCAACTCGTGCGAAAGCTGGGTGTTCAGCGCGTTCAGAACCTTGGGCCGGTTCAGCGTCAGCAGCAGAACCCGGCCCCGCCGTTCGGTCAGGATGGTGTCATAACTCATTTGGCAGCGCCCCGCAAAAAGTTGATGATACCCGAGAAATCGGTGCCGCCATGGCCCTGAGCTTCAAACAACCCGTAAAGCTGTGCCGCTTCGGCACCCAGCGGGGTTTGCGCCCCGCGCGACAGTGCCGCCTCTTGTGACAGACGCAGATCCTTCAGCATCAGTGCGGTGGAAAAGCCAGGCTTGTAGCCGTTGTTGGCGGGCGACGTCGGCACCGGACCGGGCACCGGGCAATAGGTGTTGACCGACCAGCACTGCCCGGACGAGGTCGACAGCACATCGAACAGCGCCTGATGCTCCAGCCCGAGCTTTTCGCCCAGCGCAAATGCCTCGGCCGCGCCGATCATCGAAATGCCCAACAGCATGTTGTTGCAGATCTTGGCGGCCTGCCCCGCCCCCGCGCCGCCGCAGGGCACCACCCGGCCCGCCATTGGTTGCAGAATGGGGGTGCCCTTGGCCAGCGCCTGCGCCGTGCCGCCGACCATGAAGGTGAGCGTTCCGGCCTCGGCCCCGCCAGTGCCGCCCGATACCGGGGCGTCCAGCGTCAGACAACCCTTGTCGGTCAGCATCTGATGCGCGGCGATGGCGCTGTCGACGTCGATGGTGGAACTGTCGATCAGCACGGTGCCGGGGGTGACCGCGTCGGCAATCTGGCCCCAGACCTGTTTCACCAACGCGCCGTTGGGCAGCATGGTGATGACGGCATCGGCGCCGGTGACGGCGGCGGTCAGATCGTCAAAGGGTGTTGCACCGCGTGCAGCGGCACCGTCGCGCGCCGCTTGCGACAGATCGAAGCCGCGCACCTGATACCCGGCTTTCACCAGATTTCCGGCCATCGGGCTACCCATGTTTCCAAGGCCGATAAAGGCGATTGTCGTGGTCATGGTTTTCCTCCCTCTCTCACATCCGGGTTCAGCGCGTGAAGTCCCGCAGCGCCAAGCGGCGGCAGCGTCACCTCGGCCAGCGTTGCAGGCATCCATTTGGGGTTGCGGTCCTTGTCGATCACCACCGCGCGGACGCCTTCCTGAAAATCGGGACGCTGCAACATGACATTGGCGGCGACAAGTTCGCGGGCCAGACAGTCGTTGAGGCTGCCGCTGGTGCGCGCCGCCCGCAGCAGCGCCAGCGCGATCTTCAGGCTGGTGGGCGATTTTTTCGCCAGCGCCTGCAGGGTGTCCTGCGCGAATGCGCTGGCTTGCGCTTCAAGGGCCGCGTTAATCCCCTCGACCGTGTTGGCGCAGAACGTGGCGTCGATCAGGGCGCGGGTTTCGGCAAGGACCGGGGCCGGGACGGGATCGGTCAATGCGCCGATAGCTTCCCGAACCGCCGCACCCCCGGCCCCGGCGGGCAGGGCGGCCAAGGCGGCGATCAGCGCTTCCAGCCGGCTGGCAGGCATGTAGTCATCGGCAAAACCCGTATGAATCGCGTCCCCCGCGCCGAAACTGGCGCCGGTCAGGCCGATATAGGTGCCGACTTCGCCCGGCGCATGGTGGCCAAGAATCCAGGTGACGCCGACATCGGGAAAGAACCCGATGCCGGTTTCCGGCATGGCCAGGCGGGTGCGGTCGGTCACGATGCGGTGGCTGCCATGCGCCGAAACCCCGACACCGCCGCCCATGGTGATGCCGTCCATGAAAGCCACATAGGGTTTGGGATAAGCGGCGATGCGGGCGTTCAGCCGGTATTCCTCGGCCCAGAACCGGGCGGCATCGCCATCGGCAGCCTTGATCGAGGCGTATAGCGCGATGATGTCGCCGCCTGCACACAGCCCCCGCTCGCCCTCGCCGGTGATCAGGACGCTGGCGATGCGGTCATCGGTTTCGAACGCGGTCAAGCCTTCGTCGAGCAGGCGCACCATCTGCAGCGTCAGGCTGTTGATCGCCTTGGGACGGTTCAGGTGCAGCCGGCCCAGACTGCCTTTGCGGCTGACAATGACAGGGGCATCACGCATCGCTATTCCCTCAACTTGCCGCGATCACGGATCGCGCAACGACCAGCCGCATGATCTCGTTGGTGCCCTCCAATATCTGATGCACGCGCAGGTCGCGGACGATCTTTTCGATCCCGTACTCGGCCAGATAGCCATAGCCGCCATGCAGTTGCAGCGCGTCGTTGGCGACGTTGAAACATTCATCGGTCACGAACTGCTTGGCCATGGCGCACAGGGTCGTGGCCTCGGGGGCCTTGGCGTCAAGACTGGCCGCTGCCCGCCAGAGGATCGCGCGGGCGACCTCGATCCTGGTGGCCATGTCGGCCAGACGGAATTGCAGCGTCGGCATGGCGATCAGCGCGTTGCCAAAGGCCTTGCGGTCGCGCATATAACCAAGCGTTGCCTCCAGCGCCGCCTGCGCACCGCCAAGTGAGCAGGCCGCGATGTTGATACGCCCGCCG
Source organism: Paracoccaceae bacterium (assembly GCA_043736155.1). GTDB lineage: Bacteria > Pseudomonadota > Alphaproteobacteria > Rhodobacterales > Rhodobacteraceae > JANNRR01. Next base: position 5,451 of record JAYTDA010000234.1, read on the forward strand.
TTCAGGCCCGACATGGCGATCTTGAAGCCCTGTCCCGCCGCACCCAGCATCGCGGAGGCGGGAACGCGGACATTGTCCATCATCACCGCGCGGGTGGGTTGGGCGTTCCAGCCCATCTTGCGCTCGTTTGCGCCGAAACTCAGGCCATCGTTGGCCTTTTCAACCACGAATGCGGAAATGCCGCCGGATCCTTCGCCGCCGGTCCGCGCAAAGACGATGTAGATATCCGACGCCCCCGCGCCCGAAATGAACTGCTTTTGCCCGGTCAGCAGATAATCGTCGCCATCCCTGACCGCCCGCGTCGACAGCGCTGCCGCGTCAGACCCCGCACCCGGTTCGGTCAGGCAGTAGCTGGCCAGCCTGTCCATTGTTGCCAGCCCGGGGCACCATGCGGCGCGCTGGGTTTCGGTGCCGTAGGTGTCGATCATCCAGCAGCACATGTTGTGGATCGAGATATAGGCCGCGATGGTGGGGCAGCCTTTGGCAAGCGCCTCGAAGATCATCACCGCATCCACCCGGCCCAGACCCGAGCCGCCGACATCGTCGCGGGTATAAATCGCGCCAAGACCCAGGGCACCCGCCCGCGCCAGAACATCGGTGGGGAAATGCTTCTTTTCATCCCACTCAAGCGAATAGGGTTTAATCTCGCTGTTCGCAAAGTCTTCCGCCATCTTGCGAAAGGCCACCTGGTCGGCGCTGGGTGAAAAGTCGATCATGCTGCCCTGTCCCTTTCGGCGCTGGCAGAAGGTGTCAGCCGAGACCGAGGTTCATGCCGGTTTCGTGGTCGAAGGTCAGCACCTTCTCGGGCTTCCAGCCGAACCGGACCACCTCGTCGCGGTTGACATGGGTGCCGGCGGGAACCGTCGCGTGCAGCCGTGTATCACCCATGTCGAGTGCCAGGATCTTGATGACCCCCTGATCTTCGATGTCAAACACCCGCGCCTCCCCCGGCGCGCCGGGCTCAAGCACCAGATTTTCGGGGCGCACCCCAAAGACGCGCGCTCCCTCGGTACCGTTCGCCGCCTGCATCGGCAGGGTAAAACCGTTCACCTCGGCTCTGCCGCTGGCAAGCCGGCCTTCGATCAGGTTTATCGGCGGCGAGCCTACCGACCGCGCGACAAAGGTGTTCAGCGGCCGTTCGTAGATGTCGGACGGCGTGCCGACCTGCACCAGCCGGCCGGAGCGGAGCACACCGATCTTGTCGGCCATCGACATCGCCTCGACCTGATCATGGGTCACGAACAGAAACGTGGCACCCAGATCCCGGTGCAGGCTTTTGAGTTCCACCCGCAGCGACTCGCGCAGCTTGGCATCCAGCGCCGACAGCGGCTCGTCCATCAGGAACACCGCCGGTTCGCGCACGATGGCGCGGCCGATGGCGACGCGCTGCATCTCGCCGCCCGACAGGCGTTCGACCTTGCGGTCCAGCAGAGGCGTGATCTGCAGCGTGCGGGCCGCCTGTTCGACCCGCTTGGCAATCTGGTCAGCGGTCAAACCGCGGATCTTCAGGGGAAATTCCAGATTTCCCCGCACGGTCAGGCGCGGATAAAGCGAATACTGCTGCAGCACCAGCGCCACATCACGCTCTGCCGCCGTCCAGCTGCCGACATCGATGTCGCCGATCAGCACCCGGCCTTCATCGGGCTTTTCCAGCCCGGCGATCACCCGCAGCGTCGTCGTCTTGCCAGCACCGGTCCGACCCAGAAGCACGAAGAATTCGCCGTCTTCGACCGTGAGACTAAGATCCTTGAGCGCCCGCGTGCCGCCAAAGCGCACGGTGACGTTCTGCAGTTCGATGCGCGCCATCAGACGGCCCCCCTGAGTGACCGGCCGCTGGTGGCATCGAAGAAATGGGCCCGCTGCGGGTCGAGCGCGATCCACACCTTTTCGCCTTCGCCGCGCACAAAGCCCGAGTCGCAGCGGGCGCGCAGCGTTTCGGTGCCCACCCGCACGTCGACGATGTCATGGCTGCCCAGCGGCTCCACGTTGGTGGTTTCGGTCTCAATGAAGCCTGCGCCCGGCCCGTGCGACAGGATCACCGCTTCGGGCCGGATGCCGAGCTTGGCGGGCGCGCCGTTCAGGTGGGCGACGATGGCGGCTGGCACCCGGAAGCCCTCGGCGCCGCCGATGCGCAGGATGGCGTCGGTCCCGGCGCCCTCGACCACCACGTCGGTCACGTTCATCACCGGCGAGCCGACGAACTGCGCGACATAAAGGTTGGCGGGGTGAAGATACACCGCGTCCGGCGCGCCGACCTGCTGCAAAAGCCCTTGATGCATGACGATCATCCGGTCGGCCAGCGACATCGCTTCGACCTGGTCGTGGGTGACGTAGACGCTGGTCGAATTGCGCGCGATGTGCAGCCGCTTGATCTCTGCCCGCATCTGCTCGCGCAGCTTGGCGTCA
>JAYTDA010000235.1:0-14670 GCA_043736155.1 Paracoccaceae bacterium
CACGCTGGAGGTGCTGGATGACTATCCGTTCTGGGTCGGCAAGAAGCTGGGATATTTCGGCGATCTGTCGGTCGACATGCAGCCCGGCCCGTCGGATGGCACCGCCACGGTGAAGTTTGTCGATGTCGGGCAGGCCGACATGGGGTTCCCGTCGCCGGGGGTGTTTTCATTCGCGCTGCGCGAAGGGATGGGGCTGAAATCGGTGTTCCACATGGGGGCGCGTGACACCTTTTCGCTGGCGTTCCGCAAGGGTGAAGGGGTGGCCAACATCAAGGATATCGAGGGGAAAACCATCCTGCTCGGCTCCGCCGCCTGGCAACCGATCGTCGATCCGATGCTGGCAGCCCAGGGTGTTGATATCTCCACCATCAAATATGTCGAAGCCGGCTGGCCGACCTGGGGCACCGCACTGGCGGCCGGGCAGGGCGATGCGGCGCTGGCCTGGGAAGGGCTGCGGGCCGAATGGATCGGATCGGGGCTGGAGTTTGAATATTGGCTGGGGGTGAAAAACTCGCCGCTGCCCGCCAACACCTTCATCGTCCGCGCCGCCGATCTGGAAGATGCCGACAAGAAGGCCTTCATGGAGCAGTACCTGCGCGGCTGGGCGATGGGGCTGGAGTTTGCCGAACACAACCCGCGTGCGGCGGTGCAGGTGGTGTTTGACCAGTTCCCGACGCTGGCAACCAACATCGGCCCCGCCCTTGGCGTCACCTCGATCCTGCAACAGATGAATGTGTTCCGCGGCGATTGGGACAAGCGGCAGGGCTGGGGCTGGCATGATCTGCAGTCCTGGCAGACCTTTTTTGATCTGACCGCCAGCATCGGCCAGACCGAGGTCATTCAGGCCGCCGATGTCTGTTCCAACGATCTGATCCCGGGGGCCAACGGCTTTGACGCGGCCAAGGTGAAGGCCGACGCCGAAGCCACCGACCTGACCCCGGAAATGGCGGCGGTTGATGTCGAGGGCATCCGGGCCACCATGTTCGATCAGTCGATCTGACACCAACAGGCCGGTCGCGGGTGCCCCCGCCACCGGCTGCCACAGCCACAGCCATGGGCCGGGCCAGACCCCGGCCAATGCGGATGCGAACAGCGGAAGGAAAAGCAATGGCGGCACCGGTCAGGATACTTGTCGTGGGTCTGGGCAACATGGGGGCCTCGCATGCCAGCGCCTATCACCGAAATCCCGGCTTTCAGATCGTGGGGCTGTGTTCACGCAGCATCAGGTCAAAGACCCTGCCGGATGAACTGGCATCCTATCCGCTGTATGAGGATTATGAGGCGGCGCTGGCGGCGCTGAAACCCGATGCGGTGTCGGTCAACACCTGGCCCAATACCCATGCCGACTATGCCATCAAGGCGATGGAGGGTGGCGCGCATGTCTTCATGGAAAAGCCGGTTGCCACCAACAATGAGGATGCCAGGGCAGTGGTCGCCACCGCGCGGCGGTTGGGCAAAAAGCTGGTGCTGGGCTATATCCTGCGGGTGCATCCCAGTTGGATGAAGTTCATCGAAATCGGCCGGACCCTGGGCAAACCGCTGGTGATGCGGCTGAACCTGAACCAGCAATCATCGGGGCCGGCCTGGATCTGGCACAAGAACCTGATCGACAGCCTGATCCCGATTGTCGATTGCGGCGTGCATTATGTCGATGTGATGTGCCAGTTGACCGGGGCGAAGCCGGTGCGGGTCCATGGCATTGGCGCCGCGCTGTGGGCCGAGGCCGACCGGCAGAATTACGGCCATCTGCATGTGACCTTTGACGATGGATCGGTCGGCTGGTACGAGGCGGGCTGGGGCCCGATGATGAGCGAAACCGCGTTTTTCGTCAAAGACGTGGTCGGGCCGAAAGGGTCGGTGTCAATGGTGCCCAATGACGAGGCGCGCGGAGCGGCAGGCGATCTGTCCGGGTCCGCCGATATCGACAAACACACCAGAACCGATGCGATCCGGGTGCATTACGCCGATGTCGGTGCCGACAAGAATTTTACCCGCGCCGACGACATTCTGTCGATGAGCGATGAACCCGGGCATCAGGATCTGTGCGACCGCGAACAGGCGTTCTTCCTGCAAGCGATCACCGAGGATCTGGACCTGTCGGAGTCGATGGATGCCGCGGTCAATTCGCTGCGCATCGTGCTGGCGGCGGAACAAAGCATCGCCGAGGAACGGGTGATCCGGCTGGATTGACCGCCCGGTTCGGCGGCAGCGGCCGGGAGGGGGGGCGCTGCCCCCGCGCGCTGCGCCCCCCCGGTATATTTGAGAACAGAAATTGCACGGGGGGGGGGGGATGGGTGGTATCGGCAGCTTTGGCCTTTGGGCGAAGCCCGTGTTGTCGGGGTGGTTTGCGGGCGCGGCGGTTTTGCAGGTAGGGATCATCCGGCCAAGGGAAGCGGAATTGGGAAGGGGTGACGGACATGGCCTATGATCTGGTCCTGCAAGGCGGCAGGGTGATCGACCCGTCGCAGGGGATCGACCAGGTGGCCGATGTGGCCTTTGCCGGCGGGCGGGTCGCCGCCGTGGGGCAGGGGTTGGCCGGGGCCATGGTGCGGGACTGCGCCGGGTTGATTGTCACCCCGGGGCTGATCGATCTGCATACCCATGTCTATTGGGGCGGCACCGCGCTGGGGGTGGAGGTTGACGCCTATGGCAGGCAATCGGCGGTGACCACCTGTGTCGATACCGGCAGCACCGGGCCGGGCAATTTTGCCGGGTTTCGCGCCCATGTGATCGACCGGGCGCAAACGCGGGTGCTGGTCTATCTGCATGTCAGCTTTGCCGGGATCTATGCGTTTTCCCCGACGATCATGGTGGGCGAAAGCCATGACATGCGGCTGATGGCGGCGCGCGAAGCGGTGGCGGTGGCGCGGGCAAGCCCTGACTGCATCATCGGCATCAAGGTGCGGGTCGGACGCCATGCCAGCGGCCCCTCGGGGATCCAGCCGCTGGATGTGGCGCTGGACGTGGCGGATGCCGCAGGACTGCCACTGATGCTGCATATCGACGAGCCGCCGCCGACCTACGGCGATGTGGTGGCGCGGTTGCGCCCCGGCGATGTGCTGACCCATTGCTTTCGCCCGTTTCCCAATGCGCCCTGCCATGCCGATGGATCGGTGCGCCAGGCGGTGACCGAGGCACGGGCGCGCGGGGTGCTGTTTGACGTCGGCCATGGCATGGGGTCGTTTTCCTGGGATACCGCCCGCAAGATGGTGGCAGCCGGGTTCTGGCCCGACACCATTTCATCCGATGTGCATGCGATGTGCATTCAGGGGCCCGCCTGGGATCTGCTGCGGACCATGACCAAGTTTCTGGCTTTGGGGATGCCGCTGGCGCAGGTGGTGGCCAGTGCCACTGTCAGGGCGGCGGCGGCCTTGCGGCGGCCGGAGCTGGGGACATTTGTGGCCGGGGCTGTTGGCGATGCCAGTCTGCTGGCGCTGGAGGACCGGGCGATCGATCTGGAGGATGTGCTGGGAGAGGTGGTGCCCCATGGCCAGCGGCTGACGGCGCAGGGCCGGGTGCTGGCGGGGGTGTTGGATTGCGGAGGTTTCGGTCTGGGCCTATCCGTGGGATCTGCATGATCTGGGGCCGGAGGCGGTGGCAGCGATGCTGGCGGGGGTGGGGGCCGGGATGGTCAGTCTGGCCACATCCTACCACGCCGGGCGGTTCCTGCAGCCGGGCAACCCGAAGCGGCGGGTGTATTTTCCCGAAGATGGCACGGCATATTATGCCGTGGACCCGGCGCGCTGGGGGAGGGCAGAGATTGTGCCGCTGCAAGCCGGGATCGTGGCGACCGAAGGCGATATGCTGGGCAAGCTGATCGCCCTGCGCGACCGGGGCGGCCCGCGCGTGAGTTGCTGGACCGTCTGTCTGCACAACAGCCGGTTGGGGATGCGGCATCCTGGCCATGTGCTGCGCACCGCCCATGGCGATCCGCAGCATTGCGGCCTGTGCCCGTCAAGCCCGGCGGTGCGGGCCTATGTGGTGCGCATGGTGCAGGAGATTGCCGCGCGCTATGGCCCTGACAGGATCGAGTTGGAAAGCCCTGATTTCATGGGGTTTTCCATGGATACCACCATGAAGAAGACGGGCTGCCGGTGCTGGCGGAGGAGGCTTTCCTGTTGGGTGTCTGCTTTTGCGACCATTGTCTGGCGCGGGCTGCGGCGGCGGGGGTGGATGGGGGCACCGCACAGCAGGTGGTGCGGCGCTGGCTGGATGCCGCCTTTGCCCGTGAACTGCCGCACCCGCAGTTTCCCGATTTTCCGGCGCAGGGGATTGCGGCGTTTGCCTCGTATCCGGCGGTATATGATTACCTTGTCTGGCGGTCGGAACCGGTGACGTCACTGGTGGCAGAGATCAAGGCAGGGGTGCCTGACGGGGTGCGGCTGTTGCTGATCGACTTTGAGGCATCGTGGTGGGGTGGCGTCGATCTGGCGGCACTGGCACCGCATCTGGGTGGCATTCTGCACTGCGCCTACTTTACCCCGGTTGACCGGATTGCCGGGATGATGGCACCGGTGCGCCGCGCGCTGGGCCCGGCGAAAACGCTGATTGCCGGATTTCAGCTGTTTCATCCCAATGTCGCCGACCGCGCCGATCTGGCGGCACGGGTGGCGGCGGCGGCACCGCTGGTGGATGGGTTCAACTTTTCCAATCCGGGACTGGTGCCTCCCAAGCGGCTGGACTGGATCAGAACCGCAGTTGCGGGGCTGTAGGGCCGCATTCGCAGCTGACTTTGCCCGCAAAAGGTTGTGCAGCGACAACGACCCTTGGCGCAGGCCGGTTCACAGTCCGGGAAACCACCGGATCAGACCTGTATCAGGCCTGATAAAGCCAAGGAGACCAAGATGTTCACCAGACGTGCAGCCCTGTTGGGTGCGGCCTTTGTCGCTGCTGCCCCCTATGTGATCAAAACCGCCACTGCACAGGAAACCGCCGCCAATGCTGGTGCCGCCCCGGCTGATCTGTCGGCACTGCCACGGCGCAAGGTCAAGCTGGTGGCACCGCCCTATGTCCATGCCCATGAACAGATCGCGACAACCGGCCCCGAAATCGTCGAATTCGAGATGAAGATCGTCGAGAAAGAGATCCAGGTCGATGAGGATGCCTGGTTGCAGGCCTTTACCTTCAACGGCTCGGTGCCCGGCCCGATGATGGTGGTGCATGAAGGCGACTATGTCGAACTGACGCTGTTCAACCCGCCGGAAAGCCTGTTGCAGCACAACATCGACTTTCACGCCGCGACCGGGGCCTTGGGTGGCGGGGCGCTGACATTGGTGAACCCGGGTGAAAAGGCGGTGCTGCGGTTCAAGGCGACACGGCCGGGGGTGTTTGTCTATCACTGTGCGCCGGGGGGGCCGATGATCCCGTGGCATGTGGTATCCGGGATGTCGGGTTGCATCATGGTGCTGCCACGCGACGGGCTGCGCGACCATCTGGGCCAACCGGTCAGCTATGACCGCATCTATTATATCGGCGAGAATGATTTCTACATTCCGCGCGGCGCAGACGGTGCGTACATGCGGTTTGCCGACGCCGGGGAAAGCTATTCCGACACGCTGGAAGTGATGAACCGGCTGATCCCGACCCATGTGGTGTTCAACGGCAAAGTGGGTGCGCTGACCGGGGACAATGCCCTGACAGCGGCACAGGGCGAAACCGTGCTGTTTGTCCATTCCCAGGCCAACCGCGACAGCCGCCCGCATCTGATTGGCGGCCACGGCGATCTGGTCTGGGAATCCGGCAAATTCAACAACCCGCCGGACCGCGATCTGGAAACCTGGTTCATTCGCGGCGGCTCCGCCGGGGCGGCGCTTTATACCTTCCTGCAACCCGGGGTCTATGCCTATGTGAACCACAATCTGATCGAAGCGGTCAACCTGGGGGCCACGGCGCATGTGGTGGTCGAGGGCGACTGGAACAACGATCTGATGGAACAGGTGGTGGCACCGGTGGAATATGACGTGGCACATGAAGGGCGGACTGCGCTGCCGTAGGGCCAGGGTCAGGACATTGGCGGCAGCCTTGCAGGGGCTGCCGTTTTCCTTGCAACGGGGGCGGACATGGCACGGGGGCTACCAATCGCAATCGGGGCGGCGGTGGTTCTGGCCATGGCCGGGGTACTGGTCTGGGCCACGCGACCCGGGCCGTTGCCGATGCCGGTCACTGTGCAACTGCAGGCCGGAACCCAGACCTATCGCCCGGCAGGCGAGTTTCGCCTAGGCACAAGGGTGGTCGATGCCCCGGTAGAGGTGCTGGCGGTTCCGGCAATCGACGTGATGAAGCACCATGTCACCGAGGCCGATTATGCCCGGTGTGTTGCCGAGGCGGCCTGTGACCCGGCCCCCTCGACCCACCGCCAGGACAGGGCACAGACCAACGTCAACCATGTCGATGCCACCGCCTATGCCGATTGGCTGTCCGGACGCACCGGGGGCGCGTGGCGCCTGCCCACCGATGCCGAATGGCTGCGACTGGCCGGGGATCGCGGCTTTGACGACGGCTTTTCGAGCGATGCCAACGGGGCAGACCCGTCGCGCCGCTGGATCGCCGCCTATCGGCGCGACGTGGAACGGCGTGGCGCAGCCGATCTGACGCCGCACCCCTTGGGCTTTTTCGGCGACAACGATCTGGGGATCGCCGATATTGCCGGCAATGTCTGGGAATGGACCGGAACCTGTTTTCAGAACGGCACCGTGGCTGCCGACGGATCGGGGATCGAACAGCGGTCGGATTATTGCGGTGTCAAGGCGGTGCAGGGCAAGCATCGCGGCTTTGTCATCGACTTTGTCCGCGATGCGCGCTCTGGCGGCTGTGCCGCCGGGGTGCCACCGGATTATCTGGGGTTCCGGCTGGTGCGCACGCTGTCCTGACGGTGACCCACACCAGCAAACGGGCGGCCCGATGATCTGGCCGTCCGTTTAGTCATTGTCTCACGCTTGGAGTCTGTCCGACGTTGACAGAAACGCCAGACAGGCTCCAGGTTCCTTGTTTTGCGCATGTCTTATACCAGCGGCCCTTATGGTTGACCGCAGACCGCTTAGATCGGGATGGGTCCTGATTGCACCGCCTTCCGTCCGGCAGGCCCCATCGGGCCTGCCGCAGAGGAGCGGTGCCGCGTCACCCCCGGCCCTCAAAGGACCGGGCAGCGCCTGCCCCCCGTCACGCCGGAGGCGTGCCTGCGGCACGACGGGCAGGCGCTTCGCTTCGCCGGGGCAGGCGCTTCCCTCCGTGGTCTCTGGCGTCACCGGTCCAGCGGCACCTTGGTCTAGGTGATCGGGGCCGATCCAGTGGATCGACTTTTGCCGCCCAGCCGAACGGCAGGTTCGTGTCGGCACCGGACTATCGGAGTGGTCCGTTCGAGAGGCCATCGTTCCGTCAAAAGTCACCCGTCTGGAACCCACGTCCGAGCCTCCGCTGCGAGTCAGGGGTTCGGGCCGTTGGTCTTGCGCCAAAACCGGTCGCCACCCCGGATCAGGTCCGGGGCAGGCATTTTGTCGGACATGTTCCATGGGGTCACTTGGGCAAACAGCGGTTCAAACCGGGTTTTGGCATTGCCTTTCAGCGTCACCCCGGCAGCAGCCTCCAGATTGACCGGTGCGCCGACCTGAATCAGCGCCACCATCCCCATGGCATAGTGCGGCGTGCATTTGATGCCCCAGACACCTTCGGCGGTCAGGGTCAGAGTGTAATCTTCGCTCATCTTGCTTTTGAACGGCTCGACACCTTCCGGCAGCATGCCGTCGATCGATTCCGCATTATGCCCCTTGTCCGGCGACAGAAACACCACGGTATCCCCGACCGCCGCCGCGACAAAGGCGGGTTCAAACACCATGGCCCCGTCGGCACCCTTGTTCAGCATCTTGACTTCAATGCTCGCGGCATTAGGCGGCAGCGGCCAGCAGCAGGGCCAACCCTGTCGCCAGACTGGCAGCCAGACTGGCAGCCAGACTGGCGGTGGTCAGTTGCGACATGACAGGATCCACCCTGCACACCGTCAGCCGGTTGCTGAGTGCCTGGGAAAAAGCCGGTATCGTGGCGAGTGAGCGCAAAAAGATCACCGTCACCGCCCCGCACCGGCTGGTGCTGCTGAGCGGCGTTACCGGGTGATGCCAGGGTCGGGGTTCGGGGCAGGGTCGGAGTCTTGGGCAGGGTCGGAGTCTTGAGCAGGGTCGGAGTCTTGGGCAGGGTCTGGCGGGGCAACTGCTGCGCGCGTGCGGCGGCTGTAATCGGCGGTTGAAGTCTGCACAATCGCTCCTTCGGCGGTGAAGATCAGCCGGAACCGACAGGTTGCGGCATAAAAGGTCACGCGAAAGCGGCCCGCATCCCCGGCTTCGCCCTTTTCCACGGTGCGGGTGATGCTGCCGTTTTGCAGCCCCTTGCGCAGGGTTTCAGGGTCAGTCCGCAGCCCCTGTGCCACAAGGGTCGCGTCGATCTCGATCATCTGGTCGGTAAAGGTGATGGGGGTCATCTTAACGCTCCTTGGCATTGGCCGGTTTACGCCCGGCGCTGGCCCCGGCAAGGATCGGTGCGAATGACAGGGCAAAGCTGGCAAACCCCGCTGACCACAGCAGCGCCGCCAGCCACAGCCCGGCCCCGGGCGGGGTTGCGGCCCGCACCAGTGCCGCCAGCACGATGCAGCCAAAAGCCGCTGCCAGTACCGGCCCGACCTCTGTCACCCGCCCGGTATGGCCCAGTGCTGCCCGCATCATCACCGCCAGCGTCATGCCGCCGAACCCGCCGATGCCCAGCAGATGCAGACCGGTCGCTGCCGGCACAAGGCCGAACCCGGCCAGACCCAGGGCAATCAGCCCAAGCGGCAAAAAGCCAAACGCCAGATGCAGCATCAAGAGCAGCGGTGACGCCAGGGTGCGCCATCCCAGCCAGCGCCGCAGCCGGATCAACTGCACCGCCCCGGCCAGCATCAGACCAGCGGCAGTTACCGCAGCCATCGGCAGCGCCACCCACATCCCCAGCGCCAGCACCGCCACCCCGAGGCTTGCCCGATCCACCCGCCCGAACCGGGCCGGCAACGACAGCGGCGGGATGCCGGTTGCCGCTGCGCGTCTGACCAGCCAGTTGCGGGTGAAACTGGGGATGATCCGGCCACCGATCAGCAGGATCAGCACCGACACCACGCCAAAGCCAAGCCGCCGCCCGATGTCGGCCTGCCCCAGCGCCATCGCCTCCAGATGAAAGGTCAGATTGGCCACCAGATACAGCAGCACCGGCACCACCACCTTCAGATTGCCCCAGTTGCGCCCCGCCACAATCTCGGTCACCACCATTGCGGCGATGGCGGCCAGAAAGCCGCAATCCACCACCATCACCAAGACCGGGGCCAGACCCAGCACCCCGGCCACCGCCAGCCGCCCCAAAATCCACAGCACCGCCAACCCGATCAGCGGCCCGCCCCGCGTCGGCATCCGGCCGGTCCAGTTCGGAATGGCAGTGAACAAGAACCCCGCCATCACCGCCGAAACATAGCCAAACAGCAGTTCATGAATGTGCCAGTCGATTGGGGCAAAGTGGCTGTTCAGCGCCAGATGACCGGACCAGACCGCCATCCACAGCGGCACCACCAGCACCGCATAAAGCCCTGCCAGCAGAAAGAACGGCCGAAAGCCATAGCTGAACAGTGCAGGGCCGGCAGCGGTGGCACGGATCGGGGTGAGCATGGCGTGACTGGTCCTTTGTCGGCCCGATCTGCCGCCAGGGCGTCGCGACCCGGCGGCAGATCAGGCCGCGACGCCCGGAATCAGCGCCCGACCCTGATCTGCATCATCTTTCTGCCCAGGAACCTGGCCTATCAAGTCCACCAGCGTCGTTGTGCTGGCTCAACCTCTGGACGCTTCGATGAACATGCCTGACGAAATCCAGCTTGGCCGAACGCCGCCGTTCTGCCGCCTCGGCCCGCAGCAGTTGCGCGCCATTCTTGACCTTGCCACGGCAGAAAGTCTGAGCGTCGGCGCGGTTGTGTTTGACGAAGGTCAGCCCGCCCGACGCTTTCATTTCCTGCTGTCCGGCCATATCCGTCTGCTGCGGATGACCGCCGACGGCGATCAGATCATCTTGTTGCACATCCCCGGTGGCCAGATGTTCGGGATCGGGGCAGCCCTGGGGCAGCACAGCCACCAGACCACTGCCGTCGCTGCGGGTACCTGTGTGGTCCTGTCGTGGCCAAACGCGCTATGGCCGGTGTTTTCTGTGCAGTACGACGGATTCGCGGCCGAGACGTTCCGGGCGTTCGGCGCGCGAACGATCGAGATGAGCAACCGGATTGTCGAAATGTCCACCAAGCTGGTCGAGCAACGGATCGCCTGCGCCTTGCTGCGGATGCTCGCCCAGTCGGGACGCAAGGTACCAGGTGGAATCGCCATCGGCTTCCCGATCACCCGCCAGAACATTGCCGATCTGACAGGCACCACCTTGCACACAGTCAGCCGGTTGGTCAGCCGGTGGGAAAAGCAGGGAATGGTGGAAAGCGCCCGGTGCAGCATCGTGGTGAAAGATCCGCACCGGATGATGCTGGTCAGCGGGGGCGAGGCACGAATTGCGCCAGACGCCCTGACGCTTCGTGCAAAGGGTCCGCCTCACGGTGACAGCGTCGTCGTCAAGGCTGTCTGCAGGTCACAGCGAAACCCCGCCGCGTCCAGTCCATATTCCAGACAGGCATCTGTCACCGTGTGAAACGGTGCAACCGGGCAGCCAGAACCCAACATCCGGCGCGACAGGAACAATCCTGCGGTTTCGGGCCACCGGTCAAACAGCACCAGCAACGGCAGCTCCGGATCATCGATATCTGGGCTGGCCATGAGACCTCCTGCAAGACCTGCTGCGCGGCCTGGCGCAAGGCACCGACAGCTGTCTGGTCAGGATGTCCATCCCGGCACGCCGCGTCGTTGTGGCAGAACAACCTGCCTCAAAGCGCGGGGGGCAAGGCGCGTATTTGGGCGTAAGACAAACCCGGGGCACCGGAAAGGCCTGGGGGCGGCACCGGTCTAGCCCAACGGCGCAATCAGCGCCCTGAAGGCGGCGGCGGCGTCGGGTTCGCGCCAGATCTCGTCGCCGATGGCGAAAAAGTCGGTGACCCCGGCCAGAGTTGCCACCCGCGCCGGGGTCAGCCCCCCCTCGGCCACCACCGGCAGTTCGATCATGTCGGACCACCAGGCGAACAGATCATCCGGGGCGGTGTCACCGGTGCCGAGCAGGCTGGGCGAGACCGGGCCGAAGGCGACATAATCGGCTCCGGCTTCGCCCGCCGACATGCCATCGTGGCGCGAGGTGCCGCAAAAGCTGCCGACGATGGCATCGGCCCCGAGATCCTTGCGGACCTTGCGCACTGACCGGGACCCATCGCTGAGATGCACGCCATCGAGCCCCAGCCGTTCCACCAGCGACCAGTGGTTCTCGACCACCAGCGCCACATCGCGGCCATGCGCCACCTCGCGCAGGGCATCGGCGGCGCGGGCCACCAGCTCTTCATCGCGGGTCGCCATCGACAGCCGCAGGCAGGCAATCTCGGCCTGATCCAGCACGGCAGACAGGCGGTCACAGAACGGGGCGGGATCAAACGCCGGGGGGGTGATCAGGTAAAGTTGCGGGCGTTGCGGTTCGGCCATCGCGGCGGCTCCTGTCAGGGGTCGCGCCGCTATAGCCGGGAAAGTGTGGCTTGGCTACCTGGCTGGCAGGCTGGCGACGAAATCCTGTGCCAATGCCAGCAGGCGGCGGCGCAGGCTGGTATCTTGGGCCGCCGGGGCAGCCAGCCGCACCCAGCCCTGCATCGGGCGATGGCCCATCATCATCGGTGCAACGCCCGGTTCGGTCAGGGTGTCTGCAACCAGCCCCTTGCCAAGGCGCAGCAGAACGCCCTGCTGATCCGCCCCACACAGCAGATGGCCGCGCCACATCCAGCACAGCGCGCCGAACATCCGTCGGGTCTCCAACGGGTCCAGCGCTGCCAGATCGCTGGCCAACAGGGATTCCAGCCCCGGGTCGCGGGCCATGCTGCAGCCTTTCTTGCCTATGCGGCCGCCCAAGCGTATCACCCGCCGCAGACCCCGCCCAGACCCCGCCAAGCCGGGTGTGTGATACTCCTTGTGAAAGCCAGTTCCTGCCGATGACCCAAGCCCCCGAAACAGAACCCGCCTTTGTGCTGGTGGCGCCGCAGATGGGCGAAAACATCGGGGCTGCGGCGCGTGCGATGTGGAATTTCGGGCTGCAGCGGCTGCGGATCGTGGCACCCCGCGATGGCTGGCCGAACCCAAAGGCCGTGGCGATGGCATCGGGTGCCGGGCGGCTGCTGGATCAGGCCGGGATCTATGCCAGCACGGCGCAAGCGGTGGCGGATTGCCACTATGTCTTTGCCACCACCGCGCGGAACCGCGATCTGACCAAGCTGGTGATGACACCGGAACGCGCGATGGCGCATGCCCGCGCCCTGCAGGCGGCGGGGCACAGGGTGGCGGTGCTGTTCGGCCCGGAACGCACCGGCCTTGAGAATGCCGATATTGCCCGCGCCAATGCGATCATATCGGTACCGGTCAACCCGGCGTTTCCGTCGCTGAACCTTGCCCAATGCGTGTTGCTGTGTGGCTATGAATGGCAGCGGCTGGCGGTGAATGCCCCCCCCGAAGCGATGGTGTTGGCAGGGACCGACTTTGCCGAAGGGGTTGAGATTGAGAAGCTCGGCGATCATTTCGAGCAGCGGCTGGAGGCGGCGGGGTTTTTCTTTCCCCCAACCAAGGTGGCGGGGATGAAACGCAACATCCGCAACATGCTGGCACGGCTGAACCTGACGCGCGCCGATGTGCAGACCTTTCACGGGATGCTGCGGCAACTGGCGCGCGGCAAGTCTGGGCCAGAGGCTGGGCCAGAAGCTGGGCCAGAGGCTGGGCCAGAGGCTGGGCCAGAAGCTGGGCCAGAAGCTGGGCCAGAAGCTGGTGCCGGGAAATAGGGGAGCGGAATGGCAAAGCGGCGCGTGTTTGAAGAGGTGGCGGCGGATCAGCCGCGTGTCGTCCCGCAAGGCGGGATGATCGCTGCCCGCACGACCGGTGCCCGGTCCGCGATCCGGCTGTGGCTGGTGGTGCTGTTCCTGCTGGTTGCCCTGATGATCGCTATCGGCGGTCTGACCCGGCTGACCGACTCCGGCCTGTCGATCACCGAATGGAAACCGCTGACGGGTGCCTTGCCGCCGATGGACGATGCCGCCTGGGCTGCCGAATTCGAGCGCTATCAGGCGATTCCGCAATATCAGCTGGTCAACAAGGGCATCGGGCTGGAGGCGTTCAAGACGCTGTATTGGTGGGAATGGGGGCACCGGCAGTTGGGCCGGGTGATTGGTCTGGTGTGGTTTGCCGGCTTCATCGGGTTCCTGCTGGCGCGCAAGATTCCGGCGGGCTGGACCGGGCGGCTGGTCTGGATCGGGGCTTTGGGGGGGCTGCAAGGCGCGATTGGCTGGTGGATGGTATCCAGCGGGATGCAAGGGACGCTGGTCGCTGTCGCCTCGTACCGGTTGGCGGTGCATCTGGGGCTGGCCTTTGTCATCTTTGGTTTCATCGGCTGGTATGTGCTGCTGCTGGGGCGGTCCGAGGCGGCGCTGTTGCAGGCGCGCCGCGCCCGCGAGGAACGGTTGGGGGGTTGGGCCACCGGGTTGCTGGCGCTGAGCTTTGGGCAGGTGCTGCTCGGGGCACTGGTGGCCGGGATCGACGCGGGCCGGGGGTTCACCGACTGGCCCTGGATGGCGGGTCAGTTCTTTCCGCCAGAGGCGTTTGTGATCGAACCGGCCTGGCGGAATTTTCTGGATAATCCGGGGCTGGTGCAGTTCATCCACCGGATCAGTGGCTATCTGCTGGTGCTGGCGGGCCTTGGCGTTTGGCTGCTGGCGCGCCGGTCGGTGCAAAGCGCGACCCGGGCGGCGTTCAACGCTGTGGCGGGGATGCTGCTGGCGCAGGTGGTGCTGGGCATTGTGACCGTGATCTACGCGGCACCTTTGTCACTGGCCCTGACCCACCAGATCGGCGCCATCCTGCTGTGGGTGCTGCTGCTGCGCGCCCGGTTTCAGTGCCGCTATCCCACCAGCCAGATGATCCGGAGACCAACATGAGTGCCTTTGACCAACTGATGGCGTTTCAGCGGGGTACCGAGGCGCTGGGGCAGATTGCCGGGCGGCTGGGCTGGGATCAGGAAACCATGATGCCACGCGGTGCCGCCGATCAGCGCGGCGACGAAATGGCGGCGCTGGAGGGGGTGCTGCATGCGCGGCGCACCGATCCCAGGATCGGCGACTGGCTGGCGGCGGCGGTCGCCCCGGATGATGTGGGGTCAGCGCAGCTTTGGCATATCCGGCGCAGCTTTGAGCGCCAGCAAAGGGTGCCGGTGCGGCTGGCCGAGGAACTGGCGCGGCTGACTTCGGTGGCACAGGGCAAATGGGCCCTGGCACGGGCTGCCGATGATGTCGCGGGATTTCTGCCGGTGCTGCGCCAAGTGGTGGCGTTGAAGCGCGAGGAGGCGGCGGCGGTGGCGGATGGTGGCGATCTGTATGACGCGCTGCTGGATATTTATGAACCCGGGGCCAGCGCCGCCGGCATCGGTGCGCTGTTTGGCCGGATGCGGCCCCGGCTGGTGGCATTGCGCGACAGGGTGCTGGGGGCGGCGTTTCAGCCGGTGGCGTTG
>JAYTDA010000236.1:0-1635 GCA_043736155.1 Paracoccaceae bacterium
GCATCTGCCGTGTATTTGGCAGCCAGGATCGCCACGATATCAGCAACGCTGCGCAGCCCGTCACACAGCTGCAAAACCTCGACCGAGATATCGTCAGGCACCAGAACCCGCTCTGGCGCAAGGATCACCCAGCGGTCACGCGCCTTGTCAAAGCGCAGCTTGACGTGGCGCGGCAGGATGGGACGGCTGGCGACGTCCAGAACCGGCCGGGCCCTGCGGACAGTCTGGTCCATCAGGCAACCTCGGGCATAAAGACGCCGGGCGGCGGATGGCCTTCGACATAGGCGTGATAAAGCGCGTCAAGCTGGACCCACAGCACGTTGGTCTTGAAGGTCAGCGCATCACAGACTTGCTGGCGCTGTTCCGGCGTCTGGGCATTCTTGCGGACAAAGTCCAGCGCAAAGCCCGCATCCTGCGGCGCCTGTTCCAGACGGCGCTGGAAATAGGTCATCACCGAAGGGTTGATGAAGTCATAGTGTTTCAACATGCCCGCGATCCGTTCTTCGTGCAGGTTCGGCGCGAAAAGTTCAGTCAGCGACGAGGCAATCGCCTCCAAAGGTGACTTGATGCCCACGAACTGCACATAAGCATCAACGGCAAAGCGGGTTGCTGGCAGGATGCCCGCGCTGGATTCCACGAAAGCCCGGTCAAGACCCAGTCCATCCGTCAGCTTCAGCCAGCGCTCGATCCCGCCTTCGCCGCCGATATGGCCATCATGGTCCTCGATCCGGTGGCGCCATTCCAGCCGGATGTCCCGATCGCGGAAACGGGACAGAACCACCGCATCCTTGATCGGGATCGAACTTTGATAATAGTAGCGATTCAGGGCCCAGGCCTGAACCTGCCCGCGGGTCAGCTTGCCGCCATGCAGCATGTGGTGGAACGGGTGCAGGGAATGATAGCGCGTCGCGCCGATGTGGCGCAGGCGGCGTTCCATCGCATCGGCGCTGGTCAGCGGTTCAAACATGCCGGGGTCGGGGGGAAGGCTGGTCATAAGGTGAACTCCTCACCCGGCAGGGGAATGCGCCACCCGGCCCGCTGAACCGACAGGCGTTCGGGCGAATGGGGCAGCAAGGCGGGATTGCTGTTGTTGATATGCACAAAGACGCGGGTCGCGATATCGACCCCCGCCAGCGCCGTGATCGCGTCCGACATCGCCAGATGCCCCATCTTCTGGCCGGTTTTCTGGCCCAGACCGGCAAGGATCATCTCATCATCCCGCCACAGGGTTCCGTCGAACATCACAAGCCCCGCACCTGCCAGCCGCGCCGCAAGGTCGGGTGTGACCCCGGCACAGGCCGCGATGAAAAAGGCGCTGTCGGCGTCACCCGTGCTGAACTTCAGCCCGATGGTATCGCCTGGATCGGCCCCGGCGTCCTCCATGTACCAGGCGGGCTTGCCCGGCACCGCAAATGCCTCGACCCGCAGGGCCGAGGGGGTACCGTCGGGCAACAGGGGCTGGAACACTTCGTTCAGGGTCATCGGGATGCGCTTGACCAGATCGGGCTTCAGCACATCAAAAACCGAATTCGCCTTCAGCGTCGCCAGAACCCGCGGATGGGCGTGCAGAACAAAGGGCGTGCCCTCGCGCAGCGACAACAGCCCCGCGATGGCGTCAATTTCGCCATTCGTCAG
>JAYTDA010000237.1:0-15756 GCA_043736155.1 Paracoccaceae bacterium
GATGCGCGCCGCCAATCCGGGGCTGATCTATGTCTCGATCTCGGGTTATGGCGAGGAGGGACCCTACCGGGATCAAAAGGCCTATGACATGCTGATTCAAGGCGAAAGCGGCTTGCTGTCGGTGAATGGCACGCCTGAAGGCAGCGCACGGGTGGGCATTTCAGTCTGCGACATTGCGGCGGGGGAAACCGCCTATGCGGCGGTGCTGCAATCGCTGTTGCGGCGGGCGAAAACCGGCGAGGGGCGCGCGGTTGAGGTCTCACTGTTTCACACCATGGCCGACTGGATGAACGTGCCCTATCTGCAAACCCGTTATGGCGGAACCGCCCCGGCGCGGCTGGGGCTGCGGCACCCGTCCATCGCGCCTTACGGCGCATTTCGCTGCGCTGATGGCCGGCAGGTGCTGCTGTCGGTGCAGAATGACCGCGAATGGGCGGGGTTCAGCGCCGGGATTCTGCGGCAGCCTGACCTGGCCACCGACCCGCGTTTTGCCACCAATGTGGCCCGCGTGGCGCGGATGGCCGAGATCGAGGCGCTGATTGCCCCGGTGTTTGCGGTTATCGACCGCGAGGCGGCGATCGTACTACTGACCAAGGCGGGCATCGCCTGTGGCCGGTTATCAAGTATGGACGATATGGAGCATCACCCGCAGGCGCGCCACATCACCCTGGCAAGCCCGACCGGCCCGGTCGAGATGATGGGCCGCGGCGTGCGGTTCAGCGATGCGGCGCTGACGGGGGGCGAAGTGCCCGCCCTTGGGGCGCAGAGCGAAAGTCTGTGGGCTGAATTCGGCGACCGGCAGAACGGGGTGCCGGGATGATCCGTGTGCCGGACTGGCAGGCGCTGTTGTTTGTGCCGGTGGGGGCAGATCGGCATCTGGCCAGCGCCATCCGTCTGCGGCCGGATGCGATCATTCTGGATCTGGAGGACGCGGTTGCCGCCGCTGCCAAACCCGGGGCGCGGGCCAAGCTTCGTGATGCGCAACGGCTGATCACCGACGCGGGGATTGACTGCGTGATCCGCCTTAACGGACCCTTGCGGCTGATGGTCGATGATATTGCGGCGGCTGATCTTGACCGGGTTGCGGCGCTGATGGTGCCCAAGGTCGAAGGCCTGCGCGGGCTGGAGAATGTGGCCGAACTGACCGGTGGCAGGGTCGGCCTGATCGCCCTGATCGAAACACCGGCAGCGCTGGCCAGCCTGCCGCAGATTGCCGCCTTTCCGCAGGTCGTGGCGCTGATGCTGGGCTCCGAGGATTATTCGGCGTCGCTTGGCGTCAGCCCGGATGGTGGCGCGCTGACGCATCTGGCAGCCCAGATCGGGGTGGCCGCAGCGGCGCGCGGGTTGCTGGGCATCGGCTTTCCCGGCTCGCTGGCGAATTTCCGGATGTTGGATCTGTATGCCGGTCAGATAGCACAGGGCCGACAGTTGGGCCTGCGGGCAGTGGCGGCAATCCATCCGGCACAAGTGCCGGTGATCCGCACCGCGTTGACCCCGACCGCAGCCGAGGTCACCTGGGCCACCAGGGTTTTGGAAACCCAGCGGGATATGGATGGTGCCGTGCGGGCGCTGGACGGCAGCATGATTGACGCCCCGGTGATCTTGCGGGCGCGCAACATTCTGAGGGTTGCGCAGCACCAGCCGAAACCTGATACACCCGGCGGGTAACTTGCCCGGTTGCCGCCCGGTCCGTGGCACTGCTCCGAACCCAAATCCGAAAGGCTCCGCGATGATTGCAGCTTCCCTGACCAACCGCCTGAAAGACCCGTCACTGGTGCGCGAACAGGCCCTGCTTGCCGGGGAATGGGTCGATGCGGCGGCGCGGATCGAGGTTCGCAATCCCTCCACCGGCGAACTGCTGGCCGAAGTCGCGGATATGGGCCTGCCCGAGATTCGCCGCGCCATCACGGCCGCCGAGGTCGCGCAAAAGCTGTGGGCCGAGGCGACCGGGAAAGAGCGGGCGGCCATTCTGCGGCGCTGGTATGATCTGGTCGTCGCCAATACCGACGATCTGGCCACCATCCTGACTGCCGAAATGGGCAAGCCATGGGCCGAGGCCAAGGGCGAAATCGCTTATGGCGCCAGCTATATCGAATGGTTCGGCGAAGAGGCCAAGCGCGTCTACGGCGATACCATTCCCGGCCACCACCGCGACAAGCGCATCATAATCCTCAAGCAGCCGGTGGGTGTGGTCGCAGGCATCACGCCGTGGAACTTCCCCTCGGCGATGGTGGCGCGCAAATTCGCCCCGGCTCTGGCGGCGGGCTGCGCCATGGTGTTCAAGCCTTCGGCGGAAACCCCGCTGTCGGCGCTGGCGCTGGCGCTGCTGGCGGAACGGGCGGGCCTGCCGAAGGGGCTGCTGAGCGTCCTGCCGACCTCGAACTCGCGGGTGTTTGGCGAGGAGGTCTGTACCAACCCGATCATCAGGAAACTGTCCTTCACCGGCTCTACCGAGGTGGGGCGTCTGCTGATGGCGCAGGGCGCGCCGAAGATTTTGAAGCTGAGTCTGGAGCTTGGCGGCAACGCGCCATTCATCGTGTTCGATGATGCCGATCTTGATGCCGCCGTGCAAGGCGCGCTGATCTCGAAATTTCGCAACAACGGGCAAACCTGCGTCTGCGCCAACCGGATTTACGCGCAGGCGGGCATCCATGACGCGTTCGTTGCCAAGTTGGGCGTGGCGGTTGCCGCGATGCAGGTGGGTGACGGCTTTGCCGAGGGCACCCTTTTGGGCCCGCTGATCAACATGGCGACGAAGGCAAAGTTCGACGACCATATCGCCGATGCCATTGCCAAGGGCGCCGAGGTGGTGACCGGGGCCGGGCCGCATGATCTGGGCGGCACATTTGTCAAGCCAACCGTCTTGAAGAACGTGACCGCAGCGATGAAAGTCGCGCGGGAAGAAACCTTTGCGCCGCTGGCCCCGGTGTTCCGGTTTGAGACGACCGACGAGGTGATCCAACTGGCCAATGACACCGAATTCGGCCTCGCCTCGTATTTTTACGCCAATGATCTGCGGCAGGTGTGGAAGGTGGCCGAAGCGCTGGAATACGGCATGGTCGGCGTCAACACCGGCCTGATTTCGACCGAGGTTGCACCCTTTGGCGGCGTCAAGCAGTCCGGTTTTGGGCGTGAGGGGTCGAAATACGGCCTCGATGATTTCCTGTCGCTCAAATATGTCTGTCTGGGCGGTATGGGCTAGATGTCTGGTCCGGCATGGTGCTGTTGGGCATGACACCTTGGGGCAGGAGACAACATGGAACAGGTTCTTCACGGCAGTGCCACCGTGACAAAAGAGGTGGTTCGGTGGACTTGAACAGGTTCCGGTGGTTTCGCAGGTGGTTTTCCGCCTCGGTCATGGCGCTGCCGCTTGGGGCATCGGCAAGGGTGACATCGGCCTGACCGGGCGTTTTGCCGTCAAGCGATCAATGCGGGCGGCGGCTGTTGTCAAAGCCAAGGTCGCGGCCAATTCCGGCGCGGGCCTCTGGGGCGTTTGCGTGGGCCCGTAGAGAGGCCCGCAGGTAGACCTGCTCATATCTGACGGTCCGCCAGAGGCGACCGACAAAGACGGTGTCGCGCCAGGCCCCCTTGCCGCCCATGCCGATCCGCATCCGTTTCATCAGCGTGGCGACGTGCAGCCGCCTGACCTTGCAGCTTTCCTGGCCCGGCAGACCCTGCAGCATCCGGCTGCCGGCGAACGGTACCTCCCTGTGCAGCCTGTCGATCCGATGCATCAGCTTCAGATCGGTATCCGACACCGGACCTGCTCTACAGATCCAGCGCCTGTTGCCGCGAGCCGTCTTCTTCGCGCGCCGCTTTGCGGAAGCTGTCGATCCGCGCCGGCAACCGCACCGCCCGGTCACGCAGCGCCATCGCCTGTTCGATGGTGACGATCTGAATCCGCGGCACCGCGCCAAACCCCGCCACGTCGCACAGCCCCGCCCCGGCGGCTTCGGTCACCATCGGGCGCGAGGGCTCGGCGAGGCTCAGGAAAATGCCGATATCCGCCCGCTCCCGTTCGATCACCCCGCGCAGGTCGCGGATCATCGCGACGCCGACATTGTCACTGGCCTTGACAGATACAATCGCCCGCCCCTCGGTTTTCGCGCCAAAGAAGATGTTGCCGTCCATCCCCTTGTCGGCACCCTTCTTGCTCAGATTGCCCGGTTGGGCAGCGATCAGCGACAGCGCCCATTTCTCGAATTCAAAGTAGTAATTCTTGTCGTCACGCCCGCGCGCCGCCATGTTGCGCGCGCCTTCCAGATCCTGTGGCACGCCATGGGTCTTGAACGCCACCCCGGCAAACGCATCGCGCAGCCGCTTTTCGATCAGGCCGATGGCGAGGTGGGTGACATCAATCCCGATCCAGGCTCGCCCCAGCTTTTGCGCCGCATGCACCGTGGTGCCACAGCCGCAGAACGGGTCGAGCACGACATCGCCGGGATTGGACGAGGCATTGAGGATGCGCTCCAGCAGCGCCACGGGTTTTTGGGTGGGGTAGCCGAGGCGTTCTTTGGCTGGTGCCGCGATCACTCCGATGTCTGTCCAGATACTCTGTACAGTCTGGCCTTTGCTTTCATCCAAGTATCTCACGAACGCATTGATCATGGCGCTACCGTCTGGATAGGTCTTGATCCGACCTTCCGAGTGTAGCAGCTTCATGTTTTCTTCCGTGTATCGCCATGCTTGGGTCTTTCCGCCCCACTCGTACACAGGACCACGACCACCCGGTGCGCTTATATTGTCGAGGCGATATCGACGACCGTTTTCATCAACTCGGGTATAGACCTTTGCGACGTAGTTCGGGTCCAAAGGAGTGTATTCTGGGTTAAACAAGAATGATTGGCTTTTGGAGTAGTAGAGTATCGTGTCGTGGACGCGGCCAAATCCATTTGCATCATTATGTGCGCTGGTCCGCTTCCAGATTATCTCATTCCGATAAAACTTCGCCCCAAACAACGCATCCAGCAATATCTTCAGATAATGGCTCGCCGTCGGGTCGCAGTGCAGATACAGCGACCCCGTCGCCCTCAAGACCCGGTGCAACTCGATCAGCCGCACCGCCATCTTGGCGAGGTACGCCATCATGTCATTGTCGCCCAGAAACGACCGGATTGCCCGCAGCATGGTGGCCGCCGCCGCGTTGCGGCCCCGCACCACCTCACCAAACGCCGCCTCGGCGCTGTCATTCCAATGCCAGGTGTCGTCAAACGCCTCGATCTGCGCCGCGCTGTCAGACCCGCTCGGCCCCTTGAACAGCACATTGTAACTGGCGTTGGAATTGAACGGCGGGTCCAGATAGATCAGGTCCACCGAGGCGTCGCGGATCGAGTGGCGCAGCACCGCAAGATTGTCGCCGTAATACAGGTGATTCATCGCGCCCGCCCCCGTTGGCCCCACACTCAACCGGTGTGGTTAACAGCAGCCTAACCGCTCCGTGCCGCTGGCGCAAACGCACGGTGCGTGGTTCCCACGCACCGCCCGCCGCGTCGTGCGTGCAGGCGCGCACCTCTTGCACAGTGCCTTGCATGGTGCCTTGCCTGCTGCCGTTGTCCCTGACTCGCTGGTTTTGGGATGTCCGGCGCGGGTGGCCGCCCGCGCGACGCGACCGAACCCCGACCGCAAGACCTGTCGCCGCCAGGCGGCGCCAACGCGGCAAACCCGTCGATGCCATCATCACCGCAGCCTTGCGAAAAACCCGCGTCGTCGCCGACACCCGCGCCCGCGAAAACAGAACCCGGACATCCGAAAAACCGTGCCGCCGATACTGCTGGCTGCGCGGCCACGGGGCCTTGCCCTTTGGGGGATCCCTCGGTCATAGTCAGCCATCCGCTTCGTGACAGGGAGTTCACATCATGAAACTGACCGCTGCCCTGGCAGGGCTTGCCTTTGCCGTTTCTGCAACCGTTGCTGCTGCACAGGCCTTGCCTGATCTGGGTGGCCGGGAAATCGTGGTCGTCACTGAAAACGCCTATCCGCCGCTGCAGTTTGTCGAAGCCAGTTCCGGCAATGCGATCGGCTGGGAATATGATGCGATGGCAGAGATTGCCAAGCGGCTGAACGCCACGGTAACTTATGAAAACATCAGCTGGGATGCGATGATCCCGGCGGTGTCCGAAGGTCAGTATGACATCGGGATGACCGGCATCACCATCCGCGATGACCGCAAGGAAAAGGTCGATTTCTCTGATGCCTACATGCGCAGCGAAATGGTGATGCTGGTGCGCGGCGATGAGGCGCGGTTCGCTGACAAGGCGGCGTTTGCCGCTAATGCCGAGCTGTTCATGGCGGCCCAACCCGGCACCACGCCGTTTTATGTCGGTGTCTATGAAGTGCTGGATGGCAATGAAGCCAACCCGCGGATCAAGATGTTCGAGACCTTTGGTGCCGGGGTCGAGGCGCTCAGGGCCGGTGACGTGGATCTGGTGTTGACCGATGGCACCGCCGGGCAGGGCTATGTCGATGCCTCGGATGGCGCATTGAAGATTGTCGGGGAAAAGCTCGGCACCGAGGATTTCGGCTTCATCTTTCCCAAAGGGTCGGACCTGGTTGCCCCGGTCAATGCCGCGATTGCGGCGCTGAAAGCCGATGGCACAATTGATGCGCTGAACAAGACCTGGTTTCTTGATTACAAGATCAACCAGTAACGCCACGGTGCCCCGGACCTGATCCGGGGCCTGCCTGATGAACCAGCGCCGTTCCCCCGATCAGGATTTCCCCTGGTGGCTCCTCCTGGTTGTCGGGGTGGGGTTGTGGCTGTTCTGGCAGGTGGTGGCCAATGATCTGTATGCCCAGGTGTTGCGCACCCTGGTCAAAGGCATCGGCATCACCGTGTTTGTCGCCGGCGTCGCCTATGGCCTGGCCTGCCTGCTGGGGTTGGGTCTGGCGCTGGCAGGGCGGTCGCGCTGGCTGGTGGTACGGCAGGCAACGCGGCTTTATGTCGAACTGGTGCGCGGGGTGCCGATCATCGTGCTGCTGCTCTATGTCGCCTTTGTGCTGGCGCCGGCGCTGGTGGCAGGGTGGAACGCAGTGGCGGAACCGCTGGGGCTGGGCATCTGGAAAACCCGCGATTTTCCGCTGTTGTGGCGGGCGGTGATTGCGCTGACCCTGGCCTATTCCGCCTTTATCTCCGAGATCTTCCGCGCCGGGCTGGATGCGGTGGATATCGGTCAGGTCGAGGCCGCCGAGGCCTTGGGGCTCAACGGCTGGCAACGGTTTCGCCTTGTGGTGTTTCCACAGGCGTTCCGGGTGGTGCTGCCGCCGCTTGGCAATGATTTCGTGGCGATGGTGAAGGACAGTTCGCTGGTGTCGGTGCTGGGGGTTGCCGATGTGACCCAACTGGGCAAAGTGACCGCTGCCGGGAATTTCCGCTATTTCGAGACCTATAATGTGGTGGCACTGGTCTATCTGGTGATGACCATCGGGTTATCGTTGGCGCTGCGGCGGCTGGAGCGGAAGTTGGGCGAGCGGCGCGGCGGGTGATGGCGGCGGTAGCCGGGGGCTACGCGCCCAGCCGCGCCACGGGCGCGGCGCTCTCCACTGAAAAACTGCCACTGGCAGTTTTTCCGAGCGCTCATCGCCCCCGCGCGATATTTGGGAACAGAAAATGAGAATGAGAGGCGTTCGATGACCAATCCGCTGCTATCCGAATGGACCGGGCCGTTTGGCTTGCCGCCCTTTGGCGAAATTCGCGATGAGGATTTTCCCCCGGCGTTTGCGCCGGGGCTGGACGAAGGGCGGGCGGCGATTACAGCGATTGCGGGAAACCCTGAGCCGCCGACCTTCGCCAATGTGATTGAGGCGCTGGAACTGGCGGGCGATCTGCTCGACCGGGTTGCCGGGGTGTTCTACAATCTGGCCGGCAGCGACAGCAACCCGGTGCGCGAGGCGCTGCAGCGCGATCTGGCACCGAAGATGTCGGCCTATGCGTCAGAGATGACCAACAACCGGGCTTTGTTCGCCCGAATCAAGGCGCTGTGGGTCGCGCGTGACGGGCTGGGTTTGAACGCCGAACAGCTGCGGGTGTTGGTGCTGTACCGCCGGATGTTCGTGCGCGCCGGGGCAGAGCTGACCGGGGCGGCGTCGGAGCGGCTGACGGCGGTGAAATCGCAGCTGGCGGTGCTGGGGACCCGGTTCACCCAGAACCTGCTGGCGGATGAGCGCAACTGGTTCATGGCACTGGGGGACGGCGATCTGGACGGATTGCCGGGGTTTGTCGTTGCTGCGGCGAAGGCAGCTGCTGACGAGCGTGGCATGGCGGGGCATATCGTGACGCTGTCGCGG
Source organism: Paracoccaceae bacterium (assembly GCA_043736155.1). GTDB lineage: Bacteria > Pseudomonadota > Alphaproteobacteria > Rhodobacterales > Rhodobacteraceae > JANNRR01. The sequence goes on from JAYTDA010000237.1 coordinate 8,284, forward strand.
TCGCTGATCGTGCCGTTCCTGCAGTTTTCCGACCGCCGCGATCTGCGCGAACGGGCCTATCTGGCCTGGGGCGCGCGGGGGGAGACTGCAGGCGACACCGACAACCGGGGCATCGCTGCCGAGACGCTGGCGCTGCGGGGTGAGCGGGCGCGGTTGTTGGGCTACGACAGTTTCGCCGCGTTCAAGCTGGAGCCGGAGATGGCGAAGGTGCCAGAGGCGGTACGGGATTTGCTGATGCGGGTCTGGGTACCTGCCAAGGCGCGGGCCGAGGCGGATGCAGTTTTGCTGACGGCGATGCTGGGGGCTGATGGCATCAATGGTGCGCTGGAGCCGTGGGACTGGCGCTATTATTCGGAAAAGCGGCGGCTGGCCGAGCATGATCTGGATGAGGCGGCGCTGAAACCCTATCTGTCGCTTGACGCGATGATCGGGGCGGCGTTTGACTGTGCGGGGCGGTTGTTCGGGCTGGAGTTTGCGGCGCTGGCGGTGCCGTTGTACCACGCGGATGCGCAGGCGTGGAACGTGACGCGGGACGGCCGGCATCTGGCGGTGTTCATCGGCGACTATCTGGCGCGCGGCTCGAAACGGTCGGGGGCCTGGTGTTCGACCTTTCGCGATCAGCGCAAGCTGGGCGGCGAGGTGCGGCCGGTGGTGGTGAATGTCTGCAACTTCGCCAAGGGCGAGCCGACGCTGCTGAGCTATGACGACGCCCGCACCCTGTTCCATGAGTTTGGCCATGCCCTGCATCAGATGTTGTCGGACCTGACCTATGGCTTCATCTCCGGCACCTCGGTGGCGCACGATTTTGTGGAACTGCCGAGCCAGTTGTACGAACATTGGCTGGAGGTGCCGGAGGTGCTGGCAAAGCACGCCCGGCACTTCGAGTCCGGCGAGGCGATGCCGGAGGCGATGCTGAAACGGCTGTTGGCGGCGCAGACCTATGACATGGGGTTTTCAACGGTGGAATATGTCGCCTCGGCGCTAGTCGATCTGGCGTTTCATCAGGACGGTGCGGTGCCTGACCCGATGGCAAAGCAGGCCGAGGTGCTGGCGGGGCTGGGGATGCCGCATGCGATCCGGATGCGCCATGCCACCCCGCATTTCGCCCATGTCTTTGCCGGTGACGGCTATTCCAGCGGCTATTACAGCTACATGTGGTCGGAAGTGATGGATGCCGACGCCTTTGCGGCGTTTGAAGAGACGGGGGATCCGTTTGACCCCGCGACCGCGGCAAAGCTGGAGCGGTTCATCCTGTCAGCCGGGGGCAGCGACGAGGCCGAGGCGTTGTATCTGGCGTTCCGCGGGCGGATGCCGGGGATCGAGGCGTTGCTGAAGGGGCGCGGATTGGTGTGAGGGGTGGGGGGCGCAACGGCAGATTTTGTCCGGGATTCGCCACCTGACAAGGGATTTCGATGTGTGATCCGGTGTGGCCTTGTCGGGAGACGGGACGCGCTGACATTTGCCGGTATCTGAACCTCGCTGACCCTGTGCAACTGCAAGCCTGGCAGAGAGCGGGCATGATGGGGGGAGTGTGGGTGGGGGGGGCGGGCGGGGTGTCCGCATCCGGGACATTTGGGAAAGTGTGGGACTTCAGTGGGTTGGGATTTGGTTTTAACCGGATGTTAGGGATCGGGATGGGGGAACCGGATGGCAAACCGGCATGGTCCATGTAGAAGAAACGATTGCTCTGGGTCCGTTCGGAAGTCGCTAAATTTAGGCTACGGTTTTGGGGTGTGAATTGAGATTGAATAGTGTACACTTTTCATGTATCTATCCCGTGTGATGATTGACTTTCTTGCCTGACAGGCCTTGGCAAAGGAACAGGACTACGTGAACCGGGTCGCTGCAAGAAGGGCCTTTGTCGGTGGCGTTTGAATGGGACGAAGGCAAGCGCCAACAGGGTATCGCAAAGCATGGCGTCGATATGCTCTATGCGGCGCTGATCTTTGAAGGGCCGGTGTTGACCGTGGTCGATGACCGGATGGACTATGGCGAGGCCCGAGAGGTCTCGCTGGGATTGGTGGATGATGCGGTGTTTCTGGTCGTGCCTACGCAGCGCGGCGAAGTCACCCGCATCATCTCGGCATGGAAAGGCGGACGCAATGACCGACGTCGATATGAAGCGAACCTCGTTGGCGGAGATTCGCCGGATGAAGGAAGCGGGTGAACTGCACCACGACCCTGCCGCACCGGAGGGCGAGGACTTGGGGCCGGAGTTCTGGGCCAAGGCGCAGATCGAGGGGCCGAAGCGGGCCAAGTCAGTGCATCTGAAGCTGGACCCGGAGGTGTTTGAGTATTTCGTGCAAGTGACAGGCGGCAAGGGGCATTTGACGCGGATGCAGGCGGTGTTGAAGGCTTATGTGGAGGCGCATCGGCGGGGGTAAGGTCGGGGAGAGTCGGGGCAGGCCCCGACCTTCGGCCTGCTGCGACAGGTTGGGCAGCGGTGGCCTTGGGGGAAGCTGGTCAGGCAGTCGCGGCAGAGGGCGGGCATGATGGGGGGAAGGGGTGTGTGTGAAATGGGGAGGTTGCACGCGCGAAATTGTCAACAAGCTATTGATTTATCACTATTTTCTAACATTTTCAGATCTTCGTGGCATGAACTGGGTGTTACGTGTTCGCCAGATGTTGACGAATTGTTCACTTAGTCAGATACAACAATGGAAGATCACGGAGGTCGGAAATGATGCGTTCGATTGAGCTTTTTGCCGGGGCTGGGGGTTTGGCCCTTGGCACGGCTCTGTCGGGTTTCCATGCGGTAGCGGCAGTCGAACGGGATCGTTGGGCTTGCAACACGCTCGAATACAATCGGGACCGAGGCTATCCGCTCTTAAACGACCTGAATGTTCTGCGCGGCGATGTGCGAGGCATGGATTTCTCGGAATATGAGGGCACAATTGACCTATTGACGGGCGGGCCCCCGTGCCAGCCTTTTTCGATTGGTGGCAAGCATCAGGCGCATGAAGATGACCGCGACATGTTCTCGGCTTATGCGCGCGTTTTGGCACAAGTGAAGCCCAGAGGTTTCATTGTTGAAAACGTTCGGGGGCTGACGCGCACCAGTTTCACCAACTATCTGAACTACATCGAAAATTGCATGAAAGCCCCTGAAATTGCGCGTTTGCCGCATGAAAAATGGGACCAGCATTCTGAACGATTGACTGAGTGCCTAACGTCAACCGCAGACCTCGGGGTGAGGTATGTTGTCGAGAAGCGCCTTTACAACGCGGCTAACTTTGGCGCTCCGCAAAAGCGTGATCGGGTTTTCATAGTTGGCTTCCGGACTGATCAGGATGCGCAATGGCACTGGCCGAAGCACACGCATTCGCAGGAGGAACTATATCGTTCTCAATGGGTGACGGGCGAGTATTGGGACCGCCACAGGGTTGCGACACATCTGCGGCCTGCGATGCCGGCAAACTTGAAACGGAAGATTGACGAACTTCGCAGAGTTAATGAGCCGGCAACAACTTCGCCCTGGCAAACGGTCCGGGATGCGTTGGTCGGCCTGCCTGAACCTTTGGTTGAAGGTTGGGGGACTGCTTGTGTCTTTAATCACCGCTTGCAGGTCGGAGCGCGATCTTATGCGGGGCATACAGGCAGCCCATTGGATTTGCCTTCGAAGGCCTTGAAGGCCGGGGATCATGGTGTTCCGGGTGGCGAGAACATGGTTGTTTTGCCCGATGGCACCGTCAGATATTTCACGATTCGCGAAGCGGCGCGGCTTCAGACTTTCCCGGATGGTTATCTGTTTGACGGCGCTTGGTCGGAAGCCATGCGGCAGATCGGGAACGCGGTTCCGGTGGTTTTGGCGCAAGCCGTTGCTTCCAGCGTGGCAGAAAAACTCTGTGAGGCAAGCATTCGACAGGAAGCCAGAGGGCAACGGATGCAATGACAGACTCGCTTCCATTCAATCCCCTGGACAAGAAGAATCTTGCCGCATCGGTTGGTGAGGCATTGCTTGAAAAAGCACCTGTTCAACTTGGCAACGCGGGCGCCTTTTCTGGAGCAGGCATCTACGCGATTTATTATGTGGGTGATTTTGACGCGTATCGCCAACTGTCGGACGAAAATCGCGATGGTCTTTGGAACTCACCCATCTATGTCGGCAAAGCGATTCCTTCCGGAGGCCGAAAAGGTGGGGAGCAATCGACCTCATCAGAAAGCAAGAGCCTTCGCTCACGGCTCAAGGAACATGCGGATAGTATTCGGGCAGTCGGAAACCTTGGTATCGACGATTTTTGGTGCCGGTATTTGGTTGTCGATGACATTTGGATACCACTTGGTGAAAACCTGATGATTTCCAAGTTCTCGCCGATCTGGAATGCGATTGTGGATGGCTTTGGCAACCACACGCCTGGCGCAGGACGTTTCCAACAAATGCGTTCACGCTGGGATGTTCTGCATCCCGGACGGGATTGGGCCGCGAAATGCAAGGAGCGGCCCGAACCCGTGGAGACTATTATTTCCGAGGTAAAAGCGCACCTGCGCGCACGGCCCAAGGTTAGCCCGAAGCTTTTCCGACCTTAATCCCCTCACCCCGGCCCATACATCCGCTCAATCTCTTCCATCACCCGCTCGATCATCATTCCCTTCGCCTCCGGCCCGGTGGAGACCAGTTGCCAGCCATTCGGCAGCCATTCGCGGCGGATGGTCAGACCTTGGGGTAGTTCCCCTCCCCCCGCCTCCCCCTGTATCGTATCGCGGGATACCACCACCGCCACCCCAAGGCCCCCCCCATGAACCCCCCCGCCGGGATACAGGTGATTGCGCGGGCGGCGGCGGTGCTGCGGGGTTGTGGGATGATACCGGGGGGATGAGCCTGGGGCAGATTGCGGAGAGGGTCGGGCTGCCGCGGTCTACCGTGCAGCGGATTGTGGGCGCGTTGCAGGAGGAGCGGCTGGTGAATGCTTCGGGGGCTGGCGGCTCGATCCGGCTGGGGCCGGAGATCAGTGCGCTGGCAGGCGGTCCGCACAGCGGTGGCAAAGATCGAACGGCACCTGCAGGACGCTTTGGCACCCTGAACCAGCCAAACGTCACCGAATGGTTCGGACCCCCTTGACCCGCGCCGCCACCCGCAAGATGCTGCGCCCAGATAATTTCATCGCGAAAGGGTTCATTATGGCACAGTGGAAGGTTCTGGGGGCCGGTTCAGTACTGGCACTGTTGCTGGGCAGCACCGCCCAGGCCGATGTCACCGCCGAACAGGTCTGGCAGTCGTGGCAAAGCCTGTCGAAATCGATGGGTCAGACCGTCGAAGGGACGGCCTCACGGCAAGGTGATACCCTGACGGTGACCGACCTGACCATTTCAGCAGAAATGCCCGATGGTTCGATGGTTGGCACCCTTGCCACTGTCGCGTTCAGGGAACTGGGGGATGGCACGGTGGAAGTGACGATGGCACCGGAATATCCGGTCACCATCACCACCCAGGTCAAAGGCGAAGACCCGGTGGAGGTTGGGTTGGTCATCAAGCAAACCGGGCTGACGATGATCGTGTCCGGCGATGATGCCCAGATGGCGCATGATTTTTCCGCCGACAGCCTTGTCGTTGCGCTGGACCATATCACCGGCGCCCCGGATGGCGGCACCGGCACCTTTACCCTGACGCTCAACGGCGCAGCCGGGAAATACCTGACCACCGGCGGTGAACAGGAAACCCTGTCCACCGAACTGTCTGCCAGCAGCCTGACCTTTGGTGGTTCTGCCGCTGATCCTGCCTCTGGTGGTGATTTCAGGTTTTCCGGCAGTATCGAGGCGCTGCAATCCACCTCCTCCGCGAACTTCCCCAAGGGCGTCGGCATGGCCGATATGCCGGCAGCGCTGAAAGCCGGGCTGTCGACCACGGCGGCTCTCAGCTATGGCAAAACCACCTACAATATTGAATTCAAGGATGCGACCTCCAACGGGTCCGCCAAGGGGTCAGCGGACAATGGTGGCCTGGCCTTCGGCATGGATGCCAATGCGCTGAATTATGGGGTTTTGACCAACGGCACCGATATCACGGTATCGTCAACGGCTCTGCCCTTTCCCGAAGTCAACGCCAGGATCGCGGAACTGGCGTTCAAGATGGTGATGCCACTGGCGCAATCCGACACCGCGCTGGATTTCAGTTTCCTGACCAGGATCGGCGGTCTGACGGTGTCTGACGAGATCTGGGGCATGTTCGATCCGGGTGCCGTGCTGCCGCGCGACCCGGCAACCCTGATCATCGATGTCGTTGGCAAGGCGCAATGGCTGGTTGATATCTTTGAACAGGATCCCGGCACCACCACCGAAACCCCGGCCCGGATCGACGCCCTGACCATCAATCAGATCCAGCTGACAGTTGCCGGTGCCGATGTCACCGGCAGCGGGGATTTCACCTTTGACAACAATGACATGACCACATACCCCGGGATGCCGAAACCGATTGGTCAGATCGATGCCCGGATGGTTGGCGTCAACGGTCTGATCGACAAGGTGATCCAGCTTGGCTATGTGCCGGAAGAACAGGCGATGGGGGCACGGATGATGCTGGGGATGTTTGCCAAGGCCGAGGAAGGTGCCGAGGATACCCTGACCTCGACGATGGAATTCACCGAAGATGGGTCGATCTTTGCCAATGGCATGCAGATCAAATAGCACCGGACCGGAGCAACCGGCTGCCCCGCCGCCGGGGCAGCCGAACCCAAAGTTGCCCCGGTGACCCCGGAACAGACCTTTGCCGCCCTGCATGCAGAGGCCAGGCACCGTGCCGGGGCACGGCTGTTTACCGTGACGGTGCAGGATGATGCCGCTGGCCTGGTGCGCCGGGCCTATAGTTCGCATCCGATCGACTATCCGGTTTCCGGCACCAAACCCGTGCAGATCGATGCCTTCAGCCAGCAGGTGCTGGTCGAAGGCCGCGCCTTTGTCGCCAACTCTCTGGCAGAGTTTGCCCACCTGTTTCCCGACCATGCGCTGATCGACAGCCTTGGCTGTCAGGCGACACTCAACATCCCGGTGACCGACGGTGGCCATGTGCTGGGAACCGTGAACATTCTGGATGCCGAGGGCCATTTTACCCCTGCCCGGGTCGCCGCCCTGACCGGGTTGGTGGCGGAACGGCAAGCGGCGATTGCCACCGCAATGCGGGCAATAGCCACCGCAATGCGGGCAATAGCGACGCGGTAGGTGTTGATGGAAACAAGGATCCCCCTTCGTGGGGAGGGCCTGGGTGGGCGCGCTCCCGCGATTGAGTTCAGGATGAAATTCCGCGCAAGATCAGAGGCATGACAGTTCCCCATCCTAGAGCGGGATGACTTTTGACGGAACCAGTTCAAAGTGGTTTGTGCGTTACGGCCTTGCCCAGACTTGCCATGACATAGGGCGGTGCCTGTCCGCCGGGTGGGCACGGCAGCGCCGGGTTTGGGTGCTTTATGGTGCCGCACCTCCCGCAGATGTTCATTGCCGAGGCGTCGCGGGGTGCCCGCCCCCCGCGTGCGTAAGCACGCT
>JAYTDA010000238.1:0-2198 GCA_043736155.1 Paracoccaceae bacterium
GTGCAGACGTTCGACGTGGCTTTCTCCCGCCGGATATGCTGCTCGCGGGTTTGCAGCGCCAGCCGATACGCCTTGTTGCCCCGCGCATCAATCGACACCCCGACGATCCGCCCCGGCATGGCGCGCTTGTGCTCATCGCGGCAGGAAAAGAACGCCGCATGGGGACCGCCGTAGCCCAAGGGCACCCCGAACCGCTGCGATGACCCCACCGCAATATCCGCCCCCATCGCGCCGGGTTCCTTCAGCATGGTCAGCGCCAACAGGTCGGTGGCGACGATGGCGAGGGCCTTTGCCGCGTGAAGCGCCGCGATTTCCGCCGTCAGGTCGCGGACATGGCCATAAGAGCCGGGATACTGGAAGATCGCGCCAAACACCTTGATGGGCTCCAAAGCCTCCGGCGGGCCGACCAGCACCTCGATCCCCAACGGCTGCGCGCGGGTGCGGATGACGGCGATGGTCTGCGGATGGCAGTTTTCATCGACAAAGAACGCCCGGGCCTTCGATTTCGCCACCCTTTCCGCCATCGTCATCGCTTCCGCCGCCGCCGTCGCCTCGTCCAGCAAGGACGCATTGGCCACCGGCAGGCCGGTCAGATCGGCCACCATGGTCTGGTAGTTCAGCAAAGCCTCCAGCCTCCCCTGCGCGATCTCGGGCTGGTAGGGAGTGTAGGCGGTGTACCAGGCGGGGTTTTCCAGCACGTTGCGCTGGATGGCGGGGGGGGTGACGGTGCCATAATAGCCCTGACCGATCAGGCTGGTCATCACCTTGTTCTTGGCGCCCACCGCCCGCATCCGGGCCAGAAGGTCATGTTCCGACAAGGGAAACCACGCCAAGGGCTTGGCCTGGCGGATCGACTTCGGCACCGTTTCATCCATCAGCGCATCCAGGCTTTTCACCCCGGTCACGGCCAGCATCTCGGCCATTTCAGTGGGCGAGGGGCCGATGTGGCGGCGGTTGGCGAAATCGTAGGGGTTGTAGTCGGTCGGGGTAAAACTCATCGCGCCCTCAGGGTTAAAGACCAAAATTCCTTCGAAGGAATTTGCAAAAGTTTTCGAAAACTTTTGGCTGGCTCTCTCAGCCGATCAGTTCGGCATATTCGTCTTCGTCCATGAAATCATCCAGCACGCCCAGATCATCGACCTTAAGCTTGAACATCCAGGCGACGCCGGTCGGGTCTTCGTTGACCAGCCCGGGGTTGGCGGTCAACAGGTCGTTCACCTCGACGATCTCACCGGCAATCGGGGCCAGAATGTCGGAAGCCGCCTTGACGCTTTCGATCACCACCACCTCGTCACCCTCGGCGACCATTGTCTCAACCTCGGGAAGTTCGACGAACACCACATCGCCCAGTTGCGTCGCGGCATGTCCGGTGATGCCGACGACGACAAGGTCACCCTCGACGCGCAGCCATTCGTGTTCCTTGGTGTATTTCATCTGGTCCTCAGCGTTTGAAGCGGGTTGCAAAGAAAGGGAGCGGGACAACGGTAACAGCCAGGCGCTTGCCCCGCACCTCGCCGGTCAGGTCGGTGCCGGGGGTGGCGCGCGCGGCAGCGACATAGCCCATGGCAATGGGCGCCGCGACCGAGGGGCCATAGCCGCCCGAGGTGACGGTGCCGGCGGGGGTCTCGCCGTCAAAAAGCGCCGTGCCCTCGCGCATCGGGGCGCGGGTGGCGGGTAACAGGCCGACACGGCGGCGGGCGGGGCCGGTGGCCAGCTCTGCCAGAATCCGCGCCGCCCCCGGAAAGCCGCCTTGCCGCGCGCCGCCGGCCCGGCGGGATTTCTGGATCGCCCAGACCAGCCCCGCCTCCACCGGGCTGGTGGACTGGTCAATGTCGTGGCCATAAAGGCACAGCCCCGCCTCCAGCCGCAGGCTGTCGCGGGCACCGAGGCCAACCGGCAACACCTCGGGCTGTTCCAGCAGCGCCTCGGCAAAGTTTCGCGCGGCGGCGTCGGGGACCGAGATCTCAAAGCCATCCTCACCGGTGTAGCCGGAACGGCTGATCCACAGATCAGCATTTTCCCACGGCAGCACCGCCACATCCATGAACCGCATGTCGGTCACGCCCGGCACCATCCGCGCCAGTGCCGCCTCGGCCAGCGGCCCCTGCAAAGCCAGAAGCGCCCGGTCGGTCACCGGGATCACGGCGCAGGCATGGGACAAATGCGCGGTCATATGGGCGATGTCGGCGGCCTTGCAG
>JAYTDA010000239.1:0-1856 GCA_043736155.1 Paracoccaceae bacterium
CCATCGCGCCGGCGAGCCAGGCACCGTCGCTGCGCCAGACCAGGCTGTGGGGGGTGCCGTCCAGCGGGGTTTCGACCGGCGCGCTGCCAGGCTGTGCCACCGACAGGCGGGTGACGCCGCCGGCATGGGCCACGGCCAGCACCATCCCATCCGGCGAAAAGGCCAATGCCGTCACCGGGCGGGCCAAGGTGATCAGGTGCGGCGTGTCGGCGGTCAGGGCGGTGATGCCGACCTGCGCGCCGGTGGCGTGGGCGACGGTCTTGCCATCGGGGCTGGCGGCGAGGGCCACGATTTTTCCCGCCGCTTTGGCCGGAATATGAAAGGCGATGCCGCCCGGCGACAGCTGATTGATCCGCCCGGTGTCCTTGGCAAACGCAAACCCGCCCGCCCCCAGTGGCACCACGCCTGTGCTGCGTCCGTCGGTGAAATCGGCAGGTTTGGGTGCAAGATACGCCGTGTCGCGGGGCAGGATCGTCAAACGCCCGGTGTCCACGGCGCGGCGGGTGCGCAGGATGGGCGAGGCTTTGTCGGCGGTGGCCGCCAGATGCACCGATCCATCCGCGCTTGCAAAGGCAACGGCGGTGTCATCGGCGTTGAAGGTGATCTGCTCTGCAGGCGATGCCAGCTGCCATGTGCGGGCGATCAGATCGAAAAGTTGCAGATGGGCGCGTTCGTCTTTCATTTTTCCAACCCTCTCACGATTGACACAGCGCCGCGATATCGGCATCGACCCGGGCCATCAGCGCCTGCAACAGGTCGATCTGGTCCTCGATTTCGGTCAATGCCTGCCGGGCTGAACTTTCTTCTTCACGAAGCGCCAGCAGCACCTTGCGCTGGATCACCTCGTCGCCGCCCGTCTCACCAACCTCGGCCAGATCGCGTTCGGCGCACATCACCTCGATCTCTTTGCCGGCGACGCGCTGGCGGCGGCTGAGCAGCTTCGAATTCTCCTGGCTGATCAGAATCACGATGCTGACCCGCAGCTTTTGCAGTTCACCCATCTTGCCCGAAAACGCTGCCACATCCGACACTTGACCGCCCCTCCTGCGTTGATGAACCTGCCCGAACGCCAAGGGTATCCGCGCGGTGGCGGATTGCGACAGAAACCGGAATTGTAACCTTCCGTTACAATATGTCGCAGTTCGTTACACAAAATTATGCGTTTGGCCGCAGCGGTTTTCCGGCCCTAAAGTCCCTCATCGACCAAATAAAGGGGACCGCCGGGCACGACCCCAGCGGCACAAGAACGAAGGAAGGGAGGCCTGCGTTGCGAATGAAATTCACCAGTGGTGGAACTGATCCGACGCCGTGGATGGCTGCTGAACGCAGTTCTCTGACCTTTGCCGACGGCACTGCCCACATCAACTTTAACCAAAAGGTGAGCAATCATGTCGACGCTGACGCTTAACAAGATCACGGCGCAGAAGGGCATTTCGGTGGCCGATGCGACGCGGAAGATTTCCGACCTCGGGTGGAATCCTTCCTACGTTCAGGAAGCGATGACCTATCCTTCCGACTACAAGATCACCAAAGCCCCCCGCGACCCGATGAAACAGGTGCTTCGGTCCTATTTCTCGATGCAGGAGGAAAAGGACAACCGGGTTTACGGTGCGCTGGACGCCGCCCTGCGGGGCGACATGTTCCGCAACGTGGAGCCGCGCTGGGTCGAATGGATGAAGCTGTTCCTGGCGATCATCCCCTTCCCGGAAATCTCGGCGGCACGTTCGATGGCCATGGTCAGCCGACTGGCACCGGGTGAGGATCTGCGCACTGGGTTTACCATGCAGATGGTCGATGAATTCCGTCACTCCACGATTCAGATGAACCTGAAGAAGTGGTACATGGAAAACTACATC
>JAYTDA010000240.1:0-3176 GCA_043736155.1 Paracoccaceae bacterium
CTCGGCCCTGATCGGCGAGGAGGGCAAGGGCTTTCGCTATATCCTGTCGGGGATGAATGCCGAACGCATCCTGATCGCGGCGGAATGTATCGGCGATGCCAAGTGGTTCATCGGCAAAGGGGCGGCCTATGCCAGGGAACGGGTGATCTTTGGCGCCCCGATCGGCAAGAATCAAGGCGTGCAGTTCCCGCTGGCCCGCGCCCATGCCCACATGATGGCCGCCGAAGCGATCGTTTACCGCGCCGCCGCGATGTATGACGCCGGTCACAATCCGGGGGTGGAGGCGAACACCGCCAAGATGCTGGCGGCCGATGCCAGTTGGGAGGCCGCCGAGGCCTGCCTGCAAACCCACGGCGGGTTCGGGTTTGCCGAAGAATATGATGTGGAACGCAAATTCCGCGAGGCGCGGCTGTATCAGGTGGCGCCGATCTCGACCAACCTGATCCTGTGCTACATCGCGGAACAGGTGTTGGGTCTGCCGAAATCCTATGGATCTGCGGGATGACCCTGTTACAGCAAACCCTCGATCTGGCGGCGATGCCGGCAGGCAATATCCCCGCATCGGCCCGCAGCATGGCACGGTTTTCGCTGTTTGACTGGCTGGTCTGCGGGCGGGCCGGGGTGGCGGAACCCTTGGCGAAGATCCTGCGCGATTATGCGGCGGCTGAAGGTGGGCGGCCTGTCGCCTCGGTTTTCGGCGGCAACCGCGCTCCGGCACGGGCGGCGGCGCTGGTCAACGGGGCCACCAGCCATGCGCTGGATTATGACGATACGCATTTCGCACATGTCGGCCATCCGTCGGTCGGCATCTACCCGGCGGCGCTGGCTGCGGGCGAGGAGGTGGGGGCCACGGCGGCCGAGGTCGCCGACGCCTTCCTGATCGGGGCCGAGGCGTCTGTGCGCATCGGCATGGTGCTGGGAGCCGGGCATTACAACCGGGGTTTTCACCAGACCGCCACCGCCGGGGCCTTTGGGGCCACCATCGCGGCGGGTCGTTTGTACGGGTTGACGCGCGATCAGATGCGGGTGGCCATCGGGCTGTGCGCCACCCGTGCCTCCGGGTTGAAATCGCAGTTCGGCACCATGGGCAAACCCTATAACGCCGGGATTGCTGCGTCCAATGGCGTGGAATGCGCCGGGCTGGCGCGGGCGGGGTTCACCTCTGCCGATGACGGGCTGCTGGGGGCGCAGGGGTTTGTGCCGACCCATGCCGACGCACCGCAGCCCGCGCCGCCGCCGGGGGCGTTCCTGTTCGAGGATATCAAGTACAAGCTGCATGCCTGCTGCCATGGCACCCATGCGATGATCGAGGCGCTGGCGGCGCTGCAACACGCCCATAACCTGACGCCGGACCGGGTGGCGAGGGTTCATCTGCGCACAAGCCCGCGCTGGCTCTCGGTCTGCGACATCAAGCTGCCGCGCACCGGGCTGGAGGTGAAGTTCAGCTACACCTGGCTGGCGGGCATGGTGCTGGCCGGCATCCCGACCGCCAGCGACCGCGCCTATAGCGATGCGCTTGCCGGGGACGCTGACCTTGCAGAGTTTGCCGCCAGGATCACCGTCGCGGGCGATGCCGGGGTTACCGACATGCAGGCGGCGGGCGAGATGCGGCTGACCGATGGCGGAACGCTGCCCTTTGCCTATGACCTTGCAGCACGTCTGCCCGACGCCGTGCTGGAACGCAGCCTGCGGGCCAAGGCCACCGGGTTGATCGGGGCCGGGGGTGAGCGGATCTGGGCCATGGTGGCGGGGCTTGAGGCGCTGTCTGCGCGCGATCTGGGCAAGGCACTGGCATGACCGACACCGGTTACGGCGGTTGGGCCGGGCGGCAATCGGCGCGGTCGGGGGGAAGCACCTGCTCCTGTCACAGCGATAGCTTTGCGGTCTAATCCCCCGGCTCGGCGGGCAGCTCGCGCAGCCGCCCCTCCCAGATGCCCCGGCGCACCAGATCGCGCGCCACCTCCAGCGTCAGGCGCTGCACCGACCGGCAGGCGCGGGTCATCGGGCGGGCGCTGGAATGCACCAGATAGACCGGGCGCGACATATCGGGGTCGGTGATCGGGGCCTTGACCAATTCGCCCCGCGCCACAAAATCATGGGCGGCGGCGGGTGCAAAGATGGTGTGCCCCGATCCGCGCGCAACCAGTTCCTTGATCTGGGTCATCGCGTCCATCTCGATCACCACGTTCAGTTTGATCCCACAGGCCCGGGCGTGTTTCTCGATGGTCTTGCGCAACCCATGCGAGGGCGACGGCAGGATAAGTTCAAGACCGCGCAGCGCTGCAAGCGAGGTCGGCGCGCCGGGCGGGGTGGCAAGCGGCCAGTTGTCGGGGGCGGCAAAAAAGCAAAGCTGTTCGTCCAGAATGGGAATGGCATGAAAACTGTCTTTTTTGTCAATATCATAGAGAAAGCCGATATCAACTGTCTGATCCCCGATCCAGGTGCGGATAAATCCGCTCATCGCCTCGATCGCCTGCAGCCGGACATCGGGAAATTCGAGGCGCACGGTTTCGGCCAGCGGCACCGACATTACCATCGACACCGACGGCGGCATGCCAAAGGCCACGCGCCCGCGCACGTCACCGCCCGTCTCCTTCATTTCCGCAAGGCAGGTGGCCAGACTGCCGCATATTTCGCGCGCGTGGCGCAACAACAGGCGGCCTTCATCGGTCAACTGGATGCCCTGCGCCGACCGGGTAATCAGCGTCAGGCCCAGTTCATCTTCCAGTTTGATGACATGCTGCGACAGCGATGGCTGCGCCACCCCCAACCGGCGCGACGCGGCAGACAGCGATTTCTCTTCGGAAATGGCGATGAAGTATTTCAGGTGCCGGATGTCCATCAGCGCGGCTCCTTTTGACTGCCAGATCAGTTAGGCGCTTTCCCTCTGGCCTGTCAAGGAAACCGCTATTACCGGTGACGCCGCGCTCTGGTCAATTGTTTTGGCAGCGGGAAAAGGAGCCCTGTCGATGCAGGATCTGGAGGGTATTCTGGTGGTGGCGCTGGAGCAGGCGGTCGCAGCCCCACTTGCCACGTCTCGGATGGCGGATGCGGGCGCGCGGGTGATCAAGGTGGAGCGCGCCGAGGGCGATTTCGCGCGCGGCTATGACCGGCTGGTGCATGGCGAAAGCGCCTATTTCGTCTGGCTGAACCACGGCAAGGAATCGATCTGCCTT
>JAYTDA010000241.1:0-33379 GCA_043736155.1 Paracoccaceae bacterium
CGACCTGCAGAATTCGGTGCTGACGGCGGTCATCCTGGTCTTTATCGTCATTCTCTATGCGCTGTCGGTGCGGTCCTCGATCCTGATCGGGCTGGCGATTCCGGCATCGTTCCTGATGGGGATGCTGGCTTTGTCGATGTTCGGCTTTACCGTCAACATCGTCGTGCTGTTTTCGCTGATCCTGGCGGTGGGGATGCTGGTCGATGATGCGATCATCGTCACCGAGTTTGCCGAACGCCGGATGTCCGAAGGCATGGACAAGCGCGAGGCCTTTGCGCTGGCGTCGCACCGGATGGCGGGGCCGGTGATTGCCGCCACCATGACCCGGGTTGCCGCCTTTTCACCGCTGCTGTTCTGGCCCGGCATCGTCGGCGAGTTCATGAAATACATGCCGATCACCCTGATCGTCACGCTGTCGGCGTCACTGCTCTATGCGCTGATCTTTGTGCCGGTGCTGGGGTCGATCATCGCCAAACCGTTCAAGGAAACGGCAAAGCCGAAGGATGGGGCCTATATGTGGCTGGTGGGCCGTGCGGTGCGCCACCCGTTTATCGTCATGGTCCTGGCCATCGGGTTGCTGGTGGCGGTGCCTTATGGCTATGGCAAATATGGCAGCGGCGTTGAGTTCTTCCCCGATGTGGAGCCGGAGTTTGGCCTGCTGTATGTCAAGGCGCGCGGCAACCTGTCGATCGAGGAGAAAGACGCCCTGGTGCGTCAGGCCGAGCAGCGGATATTGGGCTGGCCCGGCATTGCCACGGTTTACACCAGGTCCGGCAAGGCCGGTGGCGCCGGTAACGAGGTCGCCGCTGATGTGATCGGGGTGATCCAGTATGAATTCGTCGATTGGCGCGAACGCAAGAATGCCAACGCCATTCTGACCGATCTGCGGGCGGCGATGGTGGGGATTCCGGGGGTGGATATCGAAGTGTCGGTGCCGCAGGCCGGTCCACCCACCGGCAAGGCGATCCAGATCCAGCTGTCGGCTGCCGACCCTGCCGGGCTGAACGAAGTGGCGCGGCAAGTCGCGGACCGGCTGGCTCAGCTGCCGGATGTGATCGACATCGACAGCGGCCTGCCGCCCCCCGGCGTCGATTGGGAACTGCAGGTCGACCGGGCGGCGGCGGCGCGCTATGGCGTGGCCCCCAGCACCGTTGGTGCCATGGTGCAACTGGTCACCTCGGGTCTGAAACTGTCGGACTACCGCCCCGCCGGGGCCGAAGATGCGGTGGATATCGTGCTGCGCCTGCCGGAAAACCTGCGCACCATCACCGAACTGGATCAGTTGCGGATTCAGACCGCCAACGGGGCGGTGCCGATCTCCAACTTTGTCACCCGCGTTGCGGCACCGACTACCGGCACCCTGACCCGGCTGGATGGCCAGCGCACCGTGACGGTGCAGGCGGGCATCCGCGAGGGGGTGCAGGCGGCACCGGTGCGCGAGGCGATTACTGCGGAACTGGCGGCATCGGGGCTGGAGGCGATCGGCATCCGCTGGAAACTGGCCGGCGAAGACGAGGAACAGGCGGCGGCCGGGGCGTTTCTGACCAAGGCCTTTGGCGCTGCGATGTTCCTGATCTTCATCGTGCTGCTGGCACAGTTCAACCGCTTTACCAGCGTCTGGCTGGTGCTGTCGGCGGTGGTGATGTCGACCATCGGGGTGTTGCTGGGGCTGCTGATCATGGGCCAGCCGTTTGGGGTGGTGATGACCGGCATCGGCATCATTGCGCTGGCGGGTGTGGTGGTGAACAACAACATCGTGCTGATCGACACCTTTGACACCCTGCGCCGTGACGGAGTGGGCAAGATCGACGCCATTCTGGCAACCTGCCGGGAACGGGCGCGACCGGTGGTGCTGACGGCGCTGACCGCGATTCTAGGGGTGTTGCCGATTGCCTTTGGCCTCAACCTGGAGCTGTTGAACCACGAAACCACCTATGGTGCGCCGTCGACGCAATGGTGGATTTCGCTGTCCAGCGCCATCGTCTTTGGTTTGGCCTTTGCCACGGTGCTGACGCTGATCGTCATTCCGTCGATGCTGATGCTGGTGACGCGCGGCGATGCCCCCCGGCGCAAATGGCGCTGGTACGGGCGGCGCCGCACTGCTGCTGGCGCCAGTCCGGCGGAGTAACGGCCCCTTGCCCCTGTCCTTGCTCCCATCGGGGCAAGGAGAGTGTCGCCGTGCAGCCTCATCCCGCGCCAACCCGGAATTTATCCAAATTCCGAACCGATTTCTGGACAGAAATCGTGTCTCCCGGTCTGCCCCTCGGGTTCAGCGTCAATAATTCTTCAGCAGATAATCCGGCGCGGCGCTTTCGGTCCTGACGAACCGGCCATTGGGCAGGTCGTTGCCGTTGACCTTCCAGTCAACCTCTTGCGGGGTCAAACCATAGCCGACCCACCGTGCTGTCAGGCGGTCGCGCAGCAGCGGTTCCGGCACATCGACCATCACCGCCAGATCGAACAGCGGCCGCAACCTGGGCCAGGGCGGTTGCTTGAGCAGCAGATAAAGCCCTTCGACCACCACCACTGATACCGTCGAAGGAATATAGCGGGCACCGGCCCGTGAAATTTCGATGTCGCGGTCAAACACCGGCACCGCCACCTGCGCCACATCGTTGGTCCGCAGCCGCAGCAGCATGTGATACAGCCCGTCAGGATCAAAGGTTTCCGGGATGCCCTTGCGCGGCCGCAGCCCAAGGGGGGTGATCAGCATATCATCCAGATGATAGCCATCCATCGGCAGGATTGCCGCTGTCCCTGCCGCAGACGCATTCAGCAGCGCACACAGCTTTTCGGCCACGGTTGATTTGCCGGACCCCGGCGGCCCGGCAATGGCGGCAATCACCCTGCCCTGCCTGGCCCGTTCGGTCAGTTGCGCCGCCAACCCGGCAAGATCGATCTCAGCATCCATCAGGCATCCTCCGCATCCCGGGGGCAATAGTGGCACAAGGGCAGAATTCACCGCAAGCCGGTAAGCCCCTTTGCCTAACGAATGCGCTGCCCGCCAGCGTCAAAACACAGGATCCTTGCCGGATCGAACCGCGCTGTCACCTGATTTCCCGGTTTCAGACCACGACCATTTTCGGCAGCGATGGTCAGCATCTTGCCATTGCCCTGCCGCGCATAGGCAAAGCTTTCGCCGCCAAGATGTTCCACGATTTCAATGGTCAGCGTCAGTTCGGCGCTGCCCCCGGCCTTGAAATGCTCTGGCCGCAAACCAAGGGTCAGGGGTTGGCCCTCGGTCAGCTTGGTCGCCAGATGCGGCAAAGGCAACCGCTGGTTGTCATAGTCCGGCAGCCGTGCCGTGCCGCCTTCCACCACCGCTTCCAGAAAGTTCATCTTGGGCGACCCGATGAAGCCCGCGACAAACAGATTGTCGGGGTTGTCATAGAGATCGAGCGGGGCACCGACCTGTTCCACGCCGCCATCGCGCAGCACCACGATCTTGTCGGCCAGCGTCATTGCCTCGATCTGGTCATGGGTGACATAGATGATGGTGGTTTGCAGCTTCTTGTGCAGCCGCGCCACTTCGATGCGCATGTGAACCCGCAACTCGGCATCAAGGTTCGACAGCGGCTCATCAAACAGGAACACCTGCGGGTGGCGCACAATGGCGCGGCCAATGGCGACGCGCTGGCGCTGGCCGCCCGACAGTTCCTTGGGTTTGCGCTCCAGCAGCGGCTCCATCTCCAGAATCCGTGCCGCTTCACCGACCTGACGGGCAATCTCGGCCTTGTCCTTGCCGGCAAACCGCAGGGCAAAGCCCATGTTTTCGCGCACCGTCATATGCGGGTACAGGGCATAGGACTGAAACACCATGGCGATGCCGCGCTGTGACGGATCGACATTGTTGACCAGCCGGTCGCCGATCTGGATTGTGCCGCCGGTGATGTCCTCCAGCCCGGCGATCATCCGCAGCAGGGTGGATTTGCCGCTGCCCGAGGGGCCGACAAACACCACGAATTCGCGGGGAGAAATGTCCAGATCAACCCCCCGGATCACTTCCACCGCGCCAAAGGCCTTGCGAACATTCCGCAGTTTCACCCCACTCATCGATCCGCTCCTATTCCACAGCCAACCGGGCGGCAGCGGTGCCCAGTCGGTCAGAGGTGACGTTGATATCGATGGCGCCCGGCCCGCTGGCCTGAACCCAGAACCCGGTTGACCCGGCACGCAATGGCACCAGCGCCGGGCCGATCAGGCGACCGCAGCCCCTCACCGCAATCAGGACCGGTTCCGGAAAGAACGGCAGCTTGTTGCCGACCTGATCCAGCGCCCGCACCATCAGCCGCACCGCATCATGGCGCCCGATCACCGGATGATCCGCCACCAGTTCCAGCCGGGTCGCCACCGGGTCAGCGGCAAAGTGCGCCGTAGCCACCGCTTTGCCGCCGATATAGCCGGTGACCAGCCCATGTTCCCAGCTCATCCCCCACAGCCCCAGTTCCCCGGCGCTGAAATGCCGGCGCTCAAAGATCACCGGGGCATGCGGCAAATGCGGATAGCGCGCCCGGTCGGGGCCGAGGCGTTTCGGCCGGTGATTGCCATAGCGCAGTTCCACTTCGTCGCAGTTGGTCAGCACGATCAGCGGCAGCACGCCGCCGATATTGCGCTCGCCCCGCGCCCAGAAGGTCACCGGTTGCAGCACGATGCCGTCGGCAGGGTCGCACTGGCTGGCATAGGCATAGGCGGCAAACTTCGGCTCGCGGAACATGTCCATCACACCGTGGTGGCACAGACGGTCGCCGGATCCGAAATCCTTGTGGGTGTTATAGTCAAAGGCACACCAGCCGATGGCACCCGATATTTGCGGGTCACCATACATCGCATCCAGCACCTCCAGATGCCGGGTCACATGTTCGGCCTGCCGCTGTTCCTGATCCGAACTTTTGGTCGGATACATATGACCGCCAAACTCGGTGATCAGGTAGGGCACCGGGTGGGGCAGCCCGGTCACCTCCATCTGTGGCCGCAGCGCGGTGCGGGGGCGGTTGCCGCCCAGCTCCTCGTTGCCCAGAATGAAATCGTTCATGGTGTAGACATCTTCCAGCAACTCGCTGTCGGTGATGTAGCGCACACCGCCGGTCTGCCGGGTGCTGTCCAGCGCATGGGCAACCCGGTTGGTTTCGGCATAGAAATCATGATCATCCTGCGATTCGTTGATCCGCACCCCCCAGATGATGATCGACGGGTGGTTCCAGTCGCGCCGGATCATTGCACCGACATTGGCGACAGACCGCGCCTTCCATTCCACGCCACCAATATGCTGCCAGCCGGGCAGTTCCTCGAACACCATCAAGCCCAGTTCATCGCAGCGGTTCAGGAAATGGGTCGATTGCGGATAATGCGAGGTGCGCACCAGATTGAGCTTCAACTCATGCTTCAGAATCTCGGCATCGCGCTCCTGTGCAGCGCGGCCAAGGGCATAGCCCTGATAGGGAAACGACTGGTGGCGGTTCAAGCCGCGGATTTTGACCGAACGCCCGTTCAGCTGGAACCCTTCGGCGGTAAAGACAGCACTGCGGAACCCGAACCTTTGTACGGTCTGGTCCCGCCCATGCGGCGTTTCCAGTACCAGTTCAAGGGTGTAAAGTGCGGGGTTGGTGATATCCCACAGCACGATGCCGCCAAGGTCCGGCAGGACAAGCCGGACAGCCTCTCCGGACACCGCCGCCGATGTGGTGGCAAGGATGGTGCCCGCGCCATCGCGCAATGTCACTGTCAGGGTACCCGCCACCACCAGCCCCTGCGGATTGTGCAGTGCGACCTGTGCCACAACGCTTTTGCGCAGGGCCAGCACGTCGGGGGTTTCGATCTTGCACAGGCCAATCGATACCGGCGCTGTCAGCCGCAACCAGCAGTCGCGGTAAATTCCGGCATAGGTCAGATAGTCGATGGCACCGCCAAATGGCGGGATCAGCGGGTTTTCGCTGCCGTCGATTTCAACCACCAGCCGGTTCTCACCGGCGCTCAACAGCCCGGTCAGCCGCGCCTCGAACGGGGTATAGCCATCGGAATGGCTGGCAATCAGCTGGCCATTCAGACTGACCCTTGCATTGGCCATTGCGCCATCAAACACCAGCGCCACTTCCTGTCCCGCCCAGGCAGGATCAGCGGCAAAGCTCTTTTCATAGATGAACTCGCGCTGATATATCTTTTCATCGAAATAGGAAAGCGGCAGCGCCACCGCATTGTGCGGCAGGCGGACACTATCGCGCCCCTCGAACAACCAGTTATCGTTGAAGTCGGTAACAGAGCGCATTCCCATTCCTTATTTGACGCCGCCCAGCATGCCTTCGACAAAGCGCCGCTGCAGCAGAAAGAACACCGCGATGGTCGGCAAGGTGGCCAGAACATTGGCGATCATGATCAGCCCGTAATCCGGCGTATAGGCGGATGCCAATGACGCGACGACCAGAGTGATGGTTTTCATCTCATTGGTCTGCAACACGATCAGCGGCCACAGATAGGCGTTCCAGTTGGTCATGAAGATGATGATCATCGCCGCCGCATAGGTGGACCGCATCACCGGCAGGTAGATATAGACGAATATCTGCCATTCCTTCAGCCCGTCGATCCGGGCGGCGTCGCGCAATTCATGCGGGAAAGCCTTGGTATTCTGGCGAAAGTAAAAGATCATGAAGATCGAGGCGATACCCGGCGCCATGATGGCGATATAGGTGTTCATCAGACCGGCACTGGAAAACATCACGAACAGCGGGATCATCATCGCGGCAAACGGCACCGACAGCATGATCAGCAGCGCCCCGAAAATCCTGTCACGCGCGCGGGAGCGAAAGATTTCAAAGCCATAGCCCGCCAGTGACGACACGATCAGCGTCAGGATGGTGCCGACAATGGCGACAAAGGCGGAATTGAAGAACACCCTTGGCACATCGACCAGTTCAAAGAACTTGGCGATATTGTCCCACAGGGCATAGCCAAAGGTGACCTTGCCGCCGGTGACATCGACAGCGGTATTGGTGGCACCGACCACCATCCAGTAAAACGGGAACACCGAGATCAGCGCCGCCAGCCACAGGCCCGCCAGCATCAGCCCCCGGGAAATCAGGGCAAGAAGTCGGGTCATCTAACGCTCCTTTGCCACACGGAATTGCAGCCAGGACAGCACCGCCACCAGCACCACGATCACATAGGACACCGTGGCGGCGTAACCGAATGACGGCATGAATTTGAAAGTCAACTGATAGATATACAGCGACAGGGTCAGCGTCGAATTGGCCGGATTGCCGCCGCTGCCGGCACTGGCGGTGATGGTGTTCACCTCGTCAAACAATTGCAAGGTGCCAATGGTTGACAGCACCGTGGTGAACAGGATCACCGGTTTGAGCATCGGCACCGTGATGCGCAAAAACCGCGCCCAGGGCGGCACCCCGTCAATCTTCGCAGCTTCATAGATCGAAGGGTCGATATTTTGCAGCGCCGCCAGATAGAACACCATGTTATATCCGGTCCAGCGCCAGGTAATCGCCAGGATGATCAGAACCTTGGCCCAAAACGGATCAAACATCCAGCCAATCGGTTCATTGATGATATGCAGCAGCATCAGCGTGTCATTGACCACACCATCGGCGGCAAACATCGATTTGAACAGCACCGAATAGGCCACCAGCGAGGTGACGCAGGGCAGAAAGATCGCGGTGCGCAGGATCGCCCGGCCCCGCAGCTTCGGGTTGTTCAGCGCCACCGCAAACAGCAGTGCCAGCACGATCATCAGTGGCACCTGAATCACCAGAAAGATCAGGGTGTTGCTCAGCGCCGTCAGAAACACCGGATCCTGGGTCAGGCGGTAGATGTTGGCAAAGCCGCCAAACTTGAAATTCATCCCCTTGCCGGTCTGGAAACTCATCCACAGCGACCACAGGATCGGATAGATCATGAACAGACCCAGCAACACCATCGCCGGTGCCACAAAGGCCCAGCCCGTCAGGTTGCTCTTGGTCCGTTGTGCAAGTTCCGC
Organism: Paracoccaceae bacterium; assembly: GCA_043736155.1. Classification (GTDB taxonomy): domain Bacteria; phylum Pseudomonadota; class Alphaproteobacteria; order Rhodobacterales; family Rhodobacteraceae; genus JANNRR01. The sequence goes on from JAYTDA010000241.1 coordinate 7,982, forward strand.
CATTTCTGCCCCCGGTCTGGTAAATCTCGGCTGCTGCAAAGGTTGTTAAAAACGGCCCGGGTGGGCCGCATCACGTCAGGTCCGAAGCGACAGCACCGGTTTCCGACCAAAGGGTCGGCTCACCGCGCCACGATTGTCCCGCCCCTCCCCGTGCTTCGACCCCGCACCTTGCGGCACGGGGTCGAAACCGTCTGGGAGGACGGCCGTGATCTTACTGGATCTGCTGGGCAATCTGCGCGTCGATGGCGGCAATCGCCTCATCGATCGAGCCACCGGCGACCAGACCAGGCAGCGCTGCGGTAACAGCCGCATCGGCCTCGTTGGTGAAGATGCCGTAGTTCACCCCCGGAATCTGCGCCTGCCAGTCGGAGAAATCAGCCCACACCGCCTGACCGCCAAAATAGTCGTCTTTGGCAGTATAGGCTTCACCATCCCGTGCCGGCAGATAGGAAGCAAACGCACCCTGCCCCACCAGAATCTTCTGGTAGAAATCGACATCGCCGGCCCAGACCGTGTTCAGAAAGTCGATGGCGGCGTCTTTGGCCGGGGCAGAGGACAGCACATACCAGCTGGACCCGCCAAGGTTCGAGGCATGGCCCGCGCCTTCGACACCGGACAGTTTCGGCGTTGGTGCCACCGCCCATTTGCCGGACATGTTGTTGCCTTTGATGCCGCCGGTCATCCAGACCCCGGTGAACACGCCCGCCACGTCGCCGTTGTTGAAGGCGCCGGTATAGTCACCCCAGCCAGAGACTTGCTTGTACAGTTCCGGGGTTTGCAGCATCTTGACCCAGGTTTCCAGCGCCGCCTTGAACACCGGATTGCCTGCGACGTTGGAAGAGCCGTCTTCCTTGAAATACCACGACCCCGCCGATTGCAGCATGATGCGGATGGCACCGGCATCGTTCTGGTCGATCGAGAACATCGGTTTGCCGGTCTTGGCCTGCACCGCCTTGCCGATCTCGATCATCTGATCCCAGGTGATGTCCGCCAGATCTTCGGCCTTGTAACCGGCTTCGGCCAAGAGGTCGGAGCGGTAGAACAGGCCGGAGGCACCGCTGTCGAACGGCAGCGAATAGGTTTGGCCCTCCACCGTGGCCAGTGCCACCTTGTAGTCGGCAAACTTGGTGTAATCGACCTTGTCGGTCAGCGGTTCAAAAGCACCGGGGAACGACAGCAGGTACTTCTGTGCGCCATAATCTTCGATCAGCACGATGTCCGGCAGCCCTTCGGTGGTGCCGGAGGCCAATTGGGTCTGCAGCTTCTGCTCCAGATCGGCCTTGGCCCAATCAACCACGGTGATGGTCACGTCGGGGTTGCTGGCGGTATAGCGGGCGATGGCTTCATTCATCGCGGCGCCGTTGAATTCCGGTGCCCAGCACCAGACGGTGACTTCAGTGGCCCAGGCGGCCGTGATCGACAGCAGGCTGACACCCGCCGCCAATCCCACGGCGCGTTTGCACTGTTTGGCAAAATTGAACATTCAGTCCTCCCTGATACGAGGCATCGTTGGCCTCATGGCGGAAAGACTAGCGCCTCATTTCCCATCGCGCAATCATTTAGTAAATTTTTACCAAACCGCATCCCGACCCGCCAGACCGGCGGTGCTGTCGCGCCAGATCAGGGTCGATCCCAGCGTCACCCGCTTGTCGATCTCGCGCCCGGCAATCCGTTCCAACAGCAGATCCACGGCGCATTCACCGATTTCCTCGGCAGGCAACCGCACGGTTGACAGTGGCGGCGACAGGAACTGCGCCACCGAAATATCGTTGAAACTGGCGATGGCGATGTCATCCGGGATCCGCAGGTGATGGTCTGCAATGGCGCGGTAGGCCCCGACCGCCATATTGTCATTGGCAGTGATCAGCGCATCCGGGCGATTGGCCGCCGCCAAGATCCGCTGGGTCAGGTCATAGCCGCTTTCTTCGGTATTCGTTCCGGTCAAGCAGATCGAAGGATCATAGGCACTGGTGGTCTGCATCCAGTCGACATAGGCCAGACAGCGTTTCTCTGCCGCAGCATCGGGGCCACGGTCGGCGCGGTCGATCCAGCCGACAAAGCCGATGCGGCGGTAGCCCCGCTCCCGCAACCCGCACAGCAGCTTCTGGGTCCCCAGCACCAGATCGCTTTCCACCGTATCAAACCCGTCACCTGCCGGGGAAAAGTCGGCAAACACCATGGCGCGGCTGTGGTGGCGCAGCCAATCCACCTCTGCCGGGTTGTGCCAGCCGACGGCAATCACCCCATCTGCCGCTTGCAGCACCGCCTGGTCCGGCATAGTTTCGGCGTGATACAGCTTGACGGTTTCGATCTTCAGTGTGGCACACCGCCGTTCAATCCCCAGCCGCAACCCGACATAATAGGGGTCCACCAGTTCCTGATCCGGCGCCAGAAAATGCACCAGTGCCAGCCGGTTCAACCCATGCTGTGCCGCCCGGTTGCGGGCACGCGGGGTGGCATAGCTCAACGCTTCGGCGGTTTCGATGATGGCGCGGCGCACCGGTGCGGTAACCGACAGGGTACTGTCGAAATTCAGCACACGCGAAACCGTCGAGGTCGAAACCCCGACAGCCGCAGCGATTTCCTTGAGCGTGACCATAGGGCGGCAGCAATCAACCAGACCGGCATTCACCATGCGACGCTGTGCATCGCATGCCATCGGGGATTGGGCAAGCCATCGGCGCAGGCTTCGGATATCGGGCGTCGGATATCGGGCGTCGGATATCGGGCATCAGATATGGCGCGCCGCCCTGCCGATCAGATCAGACCGGCGCAGCGTCGCCGCCGGATAGGTCACATCATCGCGCACCCGTGCCAGCGAGAAATCCGGCTCCACCCGCTGCAACAGACCCAGAATACGGAACGCCCGTTCGGTTTTGCCGGTTGCCTGATACAGGAAATACAGATGCCGCATCGGGGCGCGAAACCCGGGAGAGCGGGCATGGGCGGCCTGATAATAGGCCGTCGCCTCGTCATACTGCCCCATCGCCATCGCCGACAGCCCGGCCAAAGCCTGCCACCAGGCGGCAAAGCTGGACCGCCCGGCAATCTCGGCGCCCAGCCGCGCCGCCTCCAGCGCCTGTTCATAGCGCCCGGCCCGCAGATGGGCCCCCGACAGCGCGGCATGGGCAAAGGCATTGCACGGGCTGGCGGTGACCGCCTCCTGTGCCAGCAGCATCCCGATATCGGCGTCGCCATCCAGCATCACCCGGATCTGCGATGCCAGCGCATAGACCAGCGCATTCTGCCCCGCCAGTTCCATCGCCTTGCGGGAATATTCGTCGGCCTCCGCCGCCAGCCGGGGCCAGTCGCTTTCGGTGCGTTCCACCGCCATGATCTGGCGCAGATAGCCGCGCCAGGCATAGGCCCGCCCCGAGGGCTGGATGTCAATCGCCTGTTCCAGCGCCTGATCAGCTTCGCGCAACCGGTTGCGGTCAAAGGTGAACATGGCGCGGACCGCCACCGCCGTCAGCCCGTCGGCCCATTTCTCCTCTGGCTTGCGCACCGGAAAGGTGGCGGTGGCGCCATAGGCGGCATCGGCGGCCTGAAACACGATCTGCGGAAACTCGCGCCCGGCGATGATGGTTGCGGCGTCGCCGCCAAGGGTGGCGCGGCGCGACCAATAGACCTTGCCGCTGACAGATGCCGCCAGCGACACCAGCACATTGATGCAGCCGACCCCCGGCAAGGTATCGACCGTCAGGCTGAACCCCCGGTCGGTCACGCTGACCTGTGCCGGGGCATGCGCGGGGGCAAAGATGTCAACCTCGGCGAATTCCTCGACCAGTCCGGCGATGGCGCTGGCCAGCGCGTGGCTGAGATACTGGCCGTCGCCCTCGACCAATGTCGGGGTCCGCAGGGTCAGCGACAGTTTCGGCCAGACCCTGGTCGGCACCAGCGCCAGACCGCCCAGCCGCGCCCGTTCGTCGGCCAGCCATTCGACAAACCGCGGATCGGTGATGCCGATCCCTTCCAGAAACTCGCGCCCCAGGGCGGTGGCGGCTTCATCCGCCGCATGGTCCAGGGTGACGCCTTCCAGCCAGATGGTTTCACGGTCGGCCATGACCCGGTGCCCCTCGGGGCCCATCACATGGCGCAATTCCACCAGCACCTGGCGCAGACTGCCGCTGGCCTGTTCTGCACCCCGGTCCGACCACAGCCGCGCCTCCAGCCAGCGGCGGCTGCGGCGATGTTCCGGCACCTGCACCAGCATCGCCAGCACGGCGCGCGCTTTGGCACCCCGGGGCGCGCGGTCGATCCCCAGCCCATCCAGCAGTCTGAATTGTCCAACCAACCGCAGTTCCATGCAGCGATCCCGTCTCTGTCCCATCTGACGGCAAAGATTGCCGCCTTTCTGCGTGAATTGCACGTGAATCCGGTGACGCCGGGTAAAACAGATTTGCACAGTGTTAACACATCGGCATTGTCAGGGTGCAAGCATGTCAGGGAGGATCAGATGTCGGTTTCAGGCGTACACGGGGTTCACGGGGTTCACGGGGTCCATGGCGTCCATGGGGTTCACGGGGTTCATGGCGTGCACGGGGTTCATGGCGTGCACGCTGCCGGGGACAGTTCGCCGATGCTCAGTTCGGCACTGACCCTGACGGCCGAAGCGCTGATGGGCTACTGGGATGGGGCCTCCAGCGGCTATTGGACCGGCAGCAACAGCTTTGGCTGGTCACAAGACACTGCACAGGAACTGCGGCGGCTGGATGCGCTGGAACCGGGTGCGCGGATCAATGTGCTGACGCATGAGGCGATGGGGCTGTTTGGTGTGGCCCCGGATGAAAAGGCGGGCAAGATCGTGCTGCGCATCGGTGGTGCCCCGGTGCTGAAACTGGCACCGCCCGGTCTGGCGCGGCTGGAACAGCAGTTGCAGTATCTGCGCTCTGCCTCTGATCTGCGGTCAGACCGGATGGCAGAGATCATGGCACAGCAAAATGACATGCTGTCGTTCTTTGGTGCCCAGCAAAAGCTCAGCTGGAACCGCAAGCGCTGGTCGATGATCCTGCTGCATGCGCTGTACAATGCGGTGTCGAGCCAGGAAATGCGGATCAAGCATTTCGCCTCGGTGCCGCGCCCGATTGACCTGTCGCCGCTGGTGCAGCCGGTGATCCAGACCCCGGGCCATTCCTCCTATCCCAGCGGCCATGCAACCGAGGCTTTTGCCTTTGCCACCCTGATCGCCGCGCTGCGCCATGCCGCAGCCTCCGCCAAGGGTGGCAAGAAACAGCCATCTTTCACCAAGGCGATCCTGTCCGATCTGGCGGCCCCTGCCGATGCCGCCCGGCCGGAACAGCCGGTTGCCGCCGGTGCCACGGTGCAACTGTTCCGTCTGGCAGCGCGGATTGCCGACAACCGCACCGTGGCAGGGGTGCATTTCCCGGTTGACAGCGCCCATGGCGCACTGTTGGGGCTGACCGCCACCCTGGGCTTTGTCGCCCATTGCGCCGGGGGGGAAAAGGCGCTGCCGGTGCACGATGCCAATGGCACCGAATGGGACCGCGACTTTACCCTTGCCCTGTGGCGCGATGCGTTGCACCGGCGCGAATGGGCCACCGATCACAGCTATGATGTGGCCAAACCCGCCGGTTGGCACAGCCTGCCCGCGGTCTGGCAGGCGGCGGTGCGCGAATGGGTTTCGGAATAGCGTGCCCCAGTTGCAGCAGGACCGGGACCCTGCTGTCAGAACAGTTCGACATCGATGGCCACCGCCGGTTTCGGCAGTGGCGCAGCAATCCGATCATCCGACAGGAACTTGATCCGCACCCTGCCGTCGGCAGGCCAGAACTCCACCCGCCGCGCCTGTGTGCCCCCCAGGCTCTGACCGTCACAGGGGATGTTTTCCCGGTGCAGATAGGTCCGGGCAAACTCGGCATTCCTCTGGCCGACATTTGACAGGCCGGAAATCATCATGGCCCCGCCAAACAGCTTGGCCCGCAGCCGCGACCGCTGCGCCTTGCCGCGGATCAGGCCGTTGATCACCAGTTCCATCGCATTGGCCCCATAGCCGCTCATCCCAAGCGACGTCACCCCTTCGTCTGGCAGCAGAAAGTGGTTCATGCCGCCGATCCCGGCCACCGGATCCCACAGGCAGACCGCCACACAAGAGCCAAGCAGGGTGGAAATCACCGCATCCGGTCCGGATGCAATCGCATGTTCGCCCTGGGCAATATAGATCCGGGCCTTGGAACCGGCAGTGGCACCCGGGCCGGTCATGTCACCCCGGCCCGGACACTGCCCCGGCTGCCGGCCCGGCAATGGCTCAGTGCCGCCTCAGCGGCCTCGGACAGCGATACCCAGTGCTGCACGCCGCCCAATTCCCCGGCGGCGCGCGGCATGCCGAACACCACACAGCTGTCTTGTGATTGACCCAAGGTGCTGGCACCCGCCGCTGCCAGCGCTTTCATGCCCAGCGCCCCGTCGCGCCCCATGCCGGTCATCAGCAGCGCCACCACGCGGGTGGCGCGCGGCACCGCCGACAGGAACAACCGGTCAACCGAGGGGCAATGACCTGACACCTTTGGCCCCGGCACCAGCGCCACCCGTGGCTGCGCCCCCGGGTCCAGCTCCAGATGCAGATGGCTTCCCGGCGCCACCAGAACCCGCCCCGGCGCCAGCAGAGCCCCATCCTCGGCCAACCGCACCTCGGGTGCCATCCGGCTGTCCAGCCGCGCCACAAAGCTTTTCAGAAAACTTTCGGGCATGTGCTGGGTGATCAGCGTTGCCGGGCAATTGGCACCAAAGCCGGACAGCAGGGTCTCGATCGCTTCGACCCCGCCGGTCGAGGCCCCGACCAGCAGCACCTTGTCAAACACCCCTTCGCCAGCGGCGGAGCGCTTTTTCAGGGGTGGGGCAGCGGCGCCATGTCTGTGCACCGTGGCGCGTGCCGCCATCACCAGCGTTTCCACCAGATTGCGCAGCGAGATCGTCAGGCGGCTGGCTTCGGGCTTTTCCAGACAGGCCACCGCCCCCAGCGCCAGCGCCTCCAGCCCCAATTCGCTGCCCCGTGGCATCCACGAGGAGAACATCACCACCGGCGTGGGGCGGTATTTCATCAATTCCGCCAGAAATTCCAACCCGCTTTTGCCCGGCATCTCGGCATCCAGCGTCAGCACATTGGGGGCGCAGTGCCGCATCATCTGGCGCGCCTGATCCGCATTGCCGGCTTCCCCCGCCACCACCAGACGCGGGTCAGCCGAGATTGACAGTTTCAACAGCTGCCGCATCGACGGCGAATCGTCGACGATCAGCACGCGATGGGCCTCGGTCATGCCTTGCCCCTTTGCGGATGCGACGGGCGGTGGGGCAACAGCCTTGTCCGCCATTTTGCACCCGGACCGTCGTGGCAGCCACCCGCAGCGGCCAAGCCACCCACAGCACCCAAGCCTCCCGCAGCGGTTCGATGTCCGACTGGCGGCCCCGCCCAGGTTTCACCGTTGCAACCTCTCCCTGCGACTGGTGCGCACCGGCGGCTGAACCGGGGTCCAACCGCCCGCGTCGCAGCCAGCGGGGCCGGGCACCGATGGTGCGGATAGCGCTGCAGTTGCCCGATGGCAGCCCTCACCGGGCGCCGGTCCGCCGCTCGCGGGCCGGATCGGCGGGTCTGGCACCTGCCGATTGACCGCGCGCCGGTCGAAACCGGGGGCCGGGCTTTGTCGAGGGGACGCCGCACCCTAGAAATCCTGCCATTCGTCAGGGATGGTTTCGGCCTGAGCCAGGGGTCGGAGCACCGGGGTGCTGGCAGGATTGGCCGGCCGGTTGACCGGCGCGTTCGGCAGCAAGGGTCCGTCGGTGCCACCGACCGATGCGGGTGCCTGCGGTGTGGCGGTGCTTAGGGATGTTGGGCCGGTGCTGCTTTTGAACAGTGCCATCGCCCGGGACAGCGCCTCTGCTTCCGCGGTCAGGGCGTGGCTGGCGGCGGTGGTCTCTTCGAACATCGCGGCGTTTTGCTGGGTGACCTGATCCAGCTGGTTCACTGCGGCATTGATTTCGGCCAGACCGCTGGATTGTTGGCGCGCCGATACCGCGATTTCCGACACCTGAGTTGAAATGTCGGTGACCGAGATCACAATGGCTTTCAGCGCCTCACCGGTGTCGGCAACCAGTTTCACCCCGGTTTTCACATGAGTGCCGCTGTCAGAGATCAGGTCACTGATTTCGCGCGCCGCATCCGAAGACCTTTGTGCCAACGCCCGCACTTCAGCGGCGACCACGGCAAAGCCCCGGCCCGCGTCGCCGGCGCGTGCCGCCTCGACCCCGGCATTCAGCGCCAGAAGGTTGGTCTGGAACGCGATATCGTCGATCACCCCGGTGATCTTGGCTATTCTGGAGGATGAGGATTCGATCGCACTCATTGCTTCGACGGCGCGGCGCACCACGTTGCCGCCATTTTCAGCGTTGGATTTCGCGTGTCCTACCATCTGACTGGCGCGGGCGGCGCCGTCGGCGGCGGACCGGACCGACGAGGTCAGCTGATCCAGTGCGGTCGCGGTCTGTTCAAGGGTTGCCGCCTGTTTTTCGGTGCGGCGCGACAGGTCATCGGCGGCATTGGAAATCTCGGATGCTTCGCCCCGGATCAGGTCGGCATTCTCCATCACGCCCTGCATGGCATCACGCAGCCGGTCCAGCGCGCAGTTGAAATCACCCTTCAGCCCTTCGTATTCCGGGGCAACGGCGGCGGTGATCGGCGCGGTCAGATCGCCTTGGGACAGTTTGCGCAACGCCACACGCAACGCATCGACCACTTGCGACTGGCGCAGTTCCATGTCTGCCCGGCGCAGCTCGGCGGCCTCATGCTCCGCCCGTGCCGCGGTCACATCTGAGCCCATCAGCACAATGGCAAAGGTCCGCCCGTGATCATCGGTGGCCGGCGCCAGGCCGCCATCGAGCAATGCCTGACCGTCGCGGCTGGCCAGTCGCACCGTGCCGAACCGGGCGCGGCCCTGTGTCAGCTCCGCCTGCAGCACATCGGCAGGGGAACCGCCACAATCGAGGACCAGCTGATCCAGGCTGCGGCCCTGCAGCTCTGCTGCCGACCAGCCGGTCATCTGGCAGAAATTCCGGTTGGCAGCCATCAGGATGCCGGCGGAGGAAAACTCCGCCCTGGCCTGATTTTCGTCAAGGCCGGACAGGATGGCGCTTTCCAGCCGGGCCTGGGTCACATCCGCCCATTCGACCACGCACCCCATCGGGTTTCCCCCGTCATCGCGCACCGCGCTGACGTTCAGCGACATCCTGCGGCTGCCCAGGATGATGTCGGTCTGCATCGGCAGGTTGGCCAGATCAGTGATCACTGCCTTTGCCCGCGACCCCGGCCGGTGAAACACTTCCATGCTCCTGCCGGTCAGCTTGCGCGGATCAAGGTCGGGTGTCTGCAGCCGAAAATCGGCCAGGTGACGGTCGATCAGCTGAATCAGCGCCGCGTTGGTCTGGATGATGGTGTAATGGTCGTCGATCATCATCAGCGGCGCAGAGGTGCTGGCAAACGCCGCCTCCTTATAGGCCCCGTCGCGCCAGATCTTCGCAGACCCCGCCAGCACGGTGCGCAACGCTTCGGCGGCACGGCTGATGCCGCCGATCTCGTCACTGCGGCTGGTACCGGGTACCGGGGTGCCATAGTCGCCGTCAGCCAGACGCAGCATGGTGGTGCGCAACCCGCCAAGCGGGCGCGACAGGGATCGCCGCACCGCCCAAAGTGCGGCTGCAATCAGGATGGCATAGGTCAGCAGGGCCAGACCGAACACCAGGTCCTTGCTTTGCCTGACCGTCTGCATCGCCAGATCGGAATTCCACTCGGTCGACAGCACACCGATCACCGCCTGACCATCGTCGGTGAACACCGGCACCGCTATCTGCCCGCCGCTGGCCGAAACCTCGGGCGTGCCGGAGGTCAGCGCCTTTGCCGCCAGATCGGCAAGACCCACACGGCTTTGCGCCGAAGTTCCGCTGTCAAACAGCACACCACCGGCGGGGCCGGTCACCAGAACCGCAGTCATCCCGGAGCCGATCTGGCGGTCGATGTCTTCCAGCGTCGACCGGATGTCTTCCGGCTTGCCAAGCTCTAACGGCGCACGGATCAGATCGACCATCAGCGCCGTGGTTTCACGTGCCCGGGTCGACAGGCCGGCCTGTTCGACACTGGCGGTGATCTGAAAGCTGACCGCCATGACCACCAGCGCCAGAATTGCCGAACTGGCGCCGACCAGCATCGCCATCCTGAAGAATATGGTGTGATGAATCCGCAGCTTGTGGGTGGCGTGATCAGGCGGCATGGTCATTACCTCTGTGTCTTTCCAGCTGTCCTGCCGGGGGCAGGGTGCGGCCCCGGTACCCGACAAAAGGGTCCCGTTCTCAGTTCAGAAATTCCGCATTCACGCTGCTGCTGATGGCACTGATCGGCAGACCGCTTTCGGGGTCCGGCACAACCGCAGACACCAGCGCACTATGGGTCTGGGTACTGTCGTCGAATTCGACGGCGCCGATCAGATAGGCACCTGCCCCCTTGCCAAAAGTGTCGGTAAACTTCGCCTCATCACCCTGCCAGAAATCCGACGTGGCACCACTGGCAGCAGCGGTCAGCCCCTGCGCATCCATCAGGAATATCTCGGCGATCAGACCGCCCGACCCGTCAACTTCGGCCTGCAGCAGGGCGGATGCGGCAGAGCTGACAATCGGGGTGATTGTCGGCATTTCCGTCTGCCCGAGTTCGGCCCGCCAGGCACTGTCAGCGGCTGCGATCTGGTCGGCACCATCGGAACCGGTCACCAGATTGCGCGCGCGGATTGCGGCAATCACCTCGGCCCGTGCAGCGATTCGCGCCAGGTCACCTGCAACGAACCCCTTGAGCACAGTGGCCGGATCAGCGGCGGAAACCAGCGATGGAAATGCTGCGAACAGGCTGTAAACAATAACGTATCTTGCAAGTTTCATGATCATTTTTCACGGGCCTTTCTGGCGTGCGTTCCGCAGGACCAGACTGCCCGCTGCCGCGATACTCCCGCCAAATGATTTCTGTGCCCCTAACGGAAACCCGGACAACGCACCCGGTTTGCGCCCCGACCGCCATTGGCGGACACAAAACCGGCAAATCCGGTTCGGGCGTAAGCCGGTGTTAACCCGGTGATGCCAAGGCTGATGCGAAGCCCGCCGGTTTGCCCGGTTGCGGCAATGCTTCCCCTGTCGGGAGATTCTTGTGACCGTGATCGTGACACTCGACCGAAAGCTGGATTTTCGCGCCGCAACCGGCCTTGCCGAAGCGTTGCTGGCGGCCCGGGGACAGGATGTGAACCTGGATGCCGCGGCAACGACGCAGATCGGCACCCAGTCGCTGCAGATCATTCTTGCCGCCGCCAAAAGTGCGGCACGCGATCAGTGCAGCGTAAAGCTGATCAATGTGTCACCCCCGGTGGCGGACCAACTGCGGCTGCTGGGGCTTCAGATCGCCGATGTCGAGGCGGGCGGTGACGCTTTGGCGAGGGCCTGGGAATGAGTTTGAACATCCTGGCCGTCGATGACAGCCGCACCATGCGCGACATGCTGAACTACGCCCTGACGCAGGAGGGGTTTACCACCCATCTGGCCGAAGATGGTCTGCAGGGGCTGGAAGTGCTGAAGACGCTGAACCCCGATGTCATCATTACCGACATCAACATGCCCAACCTTGATGGGTTCGGCTTCATCGAAGCGGTGCGGGGCCAGAACCGCCTGCGCAACATCCCGATTCTGGTGCTGACCACCGAAAGCGCCACCGAACTCAAGGCGCGCGCCCGCGCCGTCGGGGCCACCGGATGGATCGTCAAACCCTTCGATTCCGTGAAACTTGTCAAGGCCTTGCGCATGGTTGCGGGGTAAGGGAATGACCATTGATCCGCTCGCCGAAATTCGCGCGACCTTCTTTTCCGAATGCGAAGAGCTGCAAGAGGCACTGGAGGATGGCCTGCAAGGCTTGGGGGATGCCCCGGCTGACCGGGACACCATCAACGCCGTGTTTCGCGCCGTGCATTCGATCAAGGGCGGGGCCGGGGCCTTTGGCTTTGAGGCGCTGGTCCGGTTTGCCCACAGGTTCGAAACCGCGCTGGATGAACTGCGCTCGGGCCGGATCGAGGCGCTGCCGGCTACGGTGGCGCTGTTCTTTCGCTCCGCCGACCATCTGGCCGACCTGATCGCCAATGCGCGCGGCGGGCCGGAACCGGATGGTGCGGTTGCAGAAGACCTGCTGAACGAACTGGAACGGCTTGCCGTCAACCAGCCCGATGAAGACACCGCCCCCATCGCGTTTGAACCGATGGCCCTTTCGCTGGAGGATCTGGATTTCGATCCAGCCCCGCCAAAACGCCGGTTCTCGGTCTTTTTCGCCCCCTTCCCCGACCTGTTTGCGTCTGGCAATGATCCCTATTTCATCCTGTCGGCTCTGGCTGACCTTGGCGATGTCACGGTGCGCTGCGACAGTTCCGATCTTCCTTGTCTGGATGCACTGGACCCGCAGCATTGCCGGTTGTCCTGGACGATCGAGCTGGAAACCGATCAGGACGAAGGCGAAGTGCAGGACGCAGCGGCCTTTGTCGACGGCCTGTGCCAGTTCACCGTTTCAGAGATCACGACCGCCGCCGGGGGGGGGGCGGACCTTGACCCCTTGCCGGATTTTGAACGGGGGCGTGGGTCCGCGAGTGCACCGGAACTGGCTGCACCGGAACCGGCAGCACCGGCACCCGCTGAAAGCGCCGGACCCCGCCTGATCCCCGGTCCGGGCGCAAGTGCAGAACCCGCCGCAGCGCCAGCCGCCACCCCGCCAGTGGCAGCCCCGGCACTTCGGGCCGCCAAGGCAGTGGATGCCACGAACCGGGAAGCCCTGAGCGATGGGGTGCGCGAAACCCGGCCAACCGTGCGGGTGGACCTTGACCGGATCGACCGTCTGGTCAATCTGGTCGGGGAACTTGTGATCAACCAGTCGATGCTCAGCCAGAAAATTTCGGCAGCGGGCCTGGCCAAGAATTCCGCTGTGTCGGTTGCGCTGGAAGAATTTCTGAACCTGTCGCGCACGATCCAGGAAAGCGTGATGATGATCCGCGCCCAGCCGATCAAGCCGCTGTTTTCACGCATGGCGCGGATCGTGCGCGAAACCACGGCGGAAACCGGCAAACTGGTGCGCCTGCACACCGAGGGCGAAAACACCGAGATTGACAAGACCCTGGTCGAACGGCTGGCGGAACCGCTGACCCACATGATCCGCAATGCCATTGACCATGGCCTGGAACCGCCGGAACAGCGCGCGCAATCCGGCAAGGACCGGGAGGGGGTTGTGACCCTGTCGGCCACCCACCGCTCCGGCCGCGTGGTGATCGAGGTCAGCGACGATGGTGCCGGGATCGACCGGCCCAAGGTGGTGGCAGCCGCCATCAAAAAGGGGCTGATCGCCCCGGACCAGACCCTGACCGATACCGATATCGACAACCTGTTGTTCCTGCCGGGTTTTTCTACCGCAGCCTCGGTCTCGAACCTGTCGGGTCGCGGCGTCGGCATGGATGTGGTGCGCACCGCCGTTCAGGATATCGGCGGCCGCATCACCATCCTGTCGGAACGCGGCAAGGGTACGACGTTTTCAATCTCGCTGCCCCTGACCCTCGCGGTGCTGGAGGGCATGGTGGTGCAGGTGAGCCGGGAACGGATCGTGGTGCCGCTGAGCGCCATCCTGGAAACGCTGTCGCTGGAGGAAAGCGAGGTTTCCGATTTCGCCAACGGCCGCCGGTTCGTCAAGGTGCGCGATGTGTTTGTGCCGCTGCTGGATCTGGGGGTTGAGCTTGGCTACCGCGCCCGGCCCGCACGCTATGACAATGCGGTGATCCTGCTGATGGCGCAGGATAATGGCGATCCGGTCGCCATCATCGTCGACCGGATCGAGGAACAGCGGCAGGTGGTGATCAAGGGCATTGAAAAGAACTATGGCCGCGTACCCGGAATCGCCGCCGCCACCATTCTGGGCGATGGCAGCATTGCGCTGATCCTTGACCCCGCCGACTTCGTCACCATGGCGTCAGCGGCCTCTCGCCTTTCTTCAGGCACCCTCGCCCTAGCAGGATGACCAGCATGCAGAACTCCCCTGAAAAGGCGCAACCCGCCGTCATCGAATTGCTCGCCTTTCGCGTGGCCGGGCAGGATTACGCGGTTGACATCATGATGGTGCGGGAAATCCGCTCTTCGACCATTGCCACCAGCCTGCCACGTGCGCCTGCCTATGTGCGGGGGGTGATCAACCTGCGGGGCATGGTTCTGCCGATCCTTGATCTGGCCCGTCGGCTTGGCATCAGCGCGGATGATGCCGAACTGGCGCGCAATGTGACGATTGTGGTCGATCACGGCGGCCGCAGCTTCGGGCTGATGGTGGATGCGGTGTCGGACATCATCACCATCCCGACCGACGCGCTGCAACGCCCGCCGTCCCTGACCAATGATGCCGAACAAAGCTTCGTGAATGCGCTGGCGGTGGTTGACGGCAAGATGCTGCGCATCCTGGAGCTGGAAGCCGTGATCCCCCGGCCATCGGAGGAGGCCGCGTGACCGAACACCCCGCCCTGCTGGCCGGACGCCAGACCACGATCAGGGATGATCTGTCCGATGCCTCGTTTGACTGTATCGCCCGGATTGCCCATGATCAGGCCGGGCTGGTTCTGCCGCATGCCAAGAAGGGCATGGTCAAATCGCGCGTGGTCCGCCGCCTGCGCGCCTTGAAAATTGCCAGCTTCGAGACCTATGCCGATCTGGTGTGCGGCCCTGAAGGTGCCGGTGAATTGCGCCATCTGATCAATGCCCTGACCACCAATGTGTCGCAGTTCTTTCGCGAAAACCACCATTTCGACCTGTTGCGCCAGACCATTCTGCCGCCGCTGCTGCACCGCGCGGCCAACGGGGGCAAGGTGCGGATCTGGTCGGCAGGCTGTTCCAACGGTCAGGAACCCTGCAGCATCGCCATGGTGCTGAATGAAATGGAACCGAACCTGGCGACCCGCGATATCCGCATCCTGGCCACCGACATCGATGCCGAAGTGCTGGCCTTTGCCCGCAGGGGCGCCTATCCGCTGTCGATGATCGGGGGGGTGCCACCGGCACTGGTAGCCAAATATTTCGGCCCGGTCGCCGGGGCAGCGGATCAGCGACAGGTCAGCGGGCAGCTGTCGCGGCTGATCACCTTTCGCGAGCTGAATCTGCATCAGCGCTGGCCGATGCAGGGGTCATTTGATCTGATCTTTTGCCGCAACGTGCTGATCTATTTCGACCCGGCGATGCAGGGGCGGTTGCTGACGCGGTTTCGCGACATTCTGCTGCCGGATGGCTGGCTGATGCTGGGCCATTCCGAACGGGTCCCCGCCCCGATTGCCGCCGATTTCGTCAGCGGCGGCATCACCGCCCTGCGAAAATCGATGGCAGGACAGGGCCGGCAACCGGCATTCGGGGGAAACCATGTCGCTTAGGGACCAGTTGCGCGTGATGGTGGTCGACGATACCGCCACCAGCCGTGGCCTGATCAGTGATGCCCTGTCGGCCTTTGGCATCCAGCATGTCCGCAGCGCCAATTCCGCCACGGCAGCTCTGGCCGATCTGGCGACCCACCCGGTGCATCTGGTCATATCAGACATGAACATGCCCGGCATGGACGGGTTGCAACTGCTCAGCACCCTGCGCAACGCGCCGCGCACCGCCAAGGTCGGCTTTCTGTTGATCACCGGGCGCGCCAGCACGGAGATCCTGAGTGAAGGCAAGCGGCTCGGGATGAACAACTTTGTGGCAAAGCCTTTTGAAAACAAGGACCTGCTGCGCGCTGTCGAA
Organism: Paracoccaceae bacterium; assembly: GCA_043736155.1. GTDB lineage: Bacteria > Pseudomonadota > Alphaproteobacteria > Rhodobacterales > Rhodobacteraceae > JANNRR01. Next base: position 23,804 of record JAYTDA010000241.1, read on the forward strand.
GCGATTGTCGGGCGGTTGTGATGGCAATGGCCGACCTGTCGGATCGGCAACCCACCTGGGACATGGTGCGGATGACTGAGGTGCTGTCGCGCCTGTCGGCACGACTGGACACCACCGCCCTGATGATTGCCAAGGTCGAGGCGTCGCTGGGTATCCTGATCCTGGATGCCAGGGGGCTGTCACCGGACCTGATCAAGGACCTGCAGGACATTGATCTGGCGCGGCAAAGCATCTGCGATGTCGGCCGGATCCTGCGGCTGTTGTCCGGCCTGCACAACAGTACCAGCGTCAGCAGCGCCGCGATGGCGTCGGTGATCCATCTGCGCGACATAGCCGAACAGGTGCTGTGCATTGGTGCGGGTCCGGCCCGCAGCTCAGACCCCGAACCGGATTCGGTTTCCTGGTTCTGACCCCAATGTGGCATTGGCCATGACCCCGTAGCGCCGGTCCAGACCGCAAATCCTGAAACCAGCCCGGCCCCAATCGCTGCACCGTGAACAATCCGGACCCAGGTAACCCTTTGTTTCCGGTCAACCAGTGGCTTTGCCTTTCTGTTGCCATATTGTATCCTTAACATAGTATGAATAAAGCAAGCGTGGCCGCAGGTGCGGCGAACAGTGTGGGTGGTTGTCACCCGGGAGTTGCGAAATGGCGCAAGCCAAAGTTGATGAGTCTGCCAGCATTCAAACCGGAAATTCAGGAAATCCCCGTGCCGCATTGACCGACACATCCGCACCCGGCAACAGCCAGCAGATGGTGCAGGGCGCAAAACCCGAGCCGAAGCCGCCGCAGATGGGCGCTGGCACCAGCTTTTTCACCGACTGGGCCGCGATCTGACGGCCAGATATCTGCCACGGTGACCCGGTCATGACCGCACCCGACGATGCCGCCCCGGTTTCGTCGCTGCGCAACCTTGGCCCTGCGACCGAAGCCGCCTTTGCCAGGGCCGGGATCCATACCGCCGGCCAGCTGCGCTCCCTGGGAGCCGATGCCGCCTATCTGAAACTGCTGGAGGCCGGATCGCAGCCCCATTTCATCGGCTATTATGTGCTGGAAATGGCCTTGCAGGACCGCCCGTGGAACGATTGCAAGGGCGCCGAAAAGCTCGACCTGCGCCGTCGGTTCGATGCGCTGAAGGCGCGCGGGCACGACAAGGGCCGCTCTGAACTGGAAGCGGCCCTCAATCTGCTGGGGGTCATTGCGCCGAAAAGCCTGACAAAAGTCCCGGCAAGGAAATCTTACCCAACCAGTTCAAGTCCCGAAAAGTAAAACGAAATCTCGCGCGCCGCCGACGCCGCACTGTCCGAGCCATGCACCGAGTTTTCGCCCATCGACAGCGCGAATTCCTTGCGGATCGTGCCATCAGCGGCATTGGCCGGGTTGGTCGCCCCCATCACGTCGCGGTTTTTCAGAATGGCGCCTTCGCCTTCCAGCACCTGCACCACCACCGGGGCAGACGCCATGAATTCGCACAACTCGCCGTAAAACCCGCGCGCCGCATGTTCGGCATAAAAAGCTCCGGCCTGCGCCATCGACAGCTGGATGCGCTTTTGCGCCACGATCCGCAGACCGGCATCCTCGAACTTGGCATTGATCTTGCCGGTCAGGTTGCGGTTGGTCGCGTCCGGCTTGATGATCGACAGGGTGCGTTCGATGGCCATGATGGTTCCTCTTGTGGGGAGCGGCAGCCCGAAGCACCGCCGATTTGCGACCGCCTGCTAGCACGCGGACCTGGGCTTGAAAAGTCAAATAGGCCGGATGCCAGCGACCGCCACAGTTTTGCAAGCAGGCCGAATTCAGCGGGCCAGCGGAATGTCCCGACAGCGCAACCCGGTAACCGCACCAATAAGCACCCGGGGTCATTGACCTTGCCCCCCCTTTGCGGCAAGGCGTGGCGATGCTCAGCCTGTCAGATATCAGCTATTCCGTCGAAGGCCGCCCTCTGCTCGAAGGCGCCTCTGCCAATATTCCCACCGGCCACAAGGTTGGTCTGGTCGGGCGCAACGGCACTGGCAAAACCACGCTGTTCCGCCTGATCAAGGGCGAACTGGCGCTGGAAGGCGGGGTGATCGGCCTGCCATCGCGCGCCAAGATCGGCGGCGTGGCGCAGGAGGTGCCCTCTTCCTCGACCTCGCTGATCGAAACCGTGCTGGAGGCCGATACCGAACGCGCCGCCCTGTTGGCGGAGGCGGAGCGAGCAACCGATCCGGCCCGGATCGCCGATATCCAGCACCGGCTGTCGGATATCGACGCCTGGTCCGCCGAGGGCCGCGCCTCGTCGATCCTGCGCGGGCTTGGCTTTGATGCCGAGGCGCAACTCAAGCCCTGTTCCGATTTTTCCGGCGGCTGGCGGATGCGGGTGGCGCTGGCGGGTGTGCTGTTTGCCCAGCCCGACCTGTTGCTGCTCGATGAGCCGACCAACTATCTCGATCTGGAAGGCGCGCTGTGGCTGGAGGCGTACCTGCAGAAATATCCTCACACCGTCATCATCATCAGCCATGACCGGGGTCTGCTGAACCGCGCGGTCGGCGGCATCCTGCATCTGGAAGACCGCAAACTGACGTTCTACTCCGGCCCCTATGACCAGTTCGCCCGCCAGCGCGCCGAACAGCGGGCGCTGCAGGCGTCAGAGGCGCGCAAACAGTCCGACCGCCGCGCCCATCTGCAGGCCTTTGTCGACCGCTTCAAAGCCAAGGCCAGCAAGGCGAAACAGGCGCAAAGCCGGGTCAAGATGCTGGAAAAGATGACGCCGATCACTGCGCCAGAGGAGGCGCGCAAACAGGTCTTCACCTTTCCGGAGCCAGAGGAACTGTCGCCACCGATCATCAACATGGAAGAGGTGTCGGTCGGCTACGGTGGCGCGCCGGTCTTGAAACACCTGAATCTCAGGATCGATCAGGATGACCGGATCGCCCTGCTGGGGCGCAACGGCGAGGGCAAATCGACGCTGTCCAAGCTGTTGGCGGGGAAACTGCCCGCCGTCGGCAAGTTCGTGCGCTCCCCCAAACTGCGCATCGGCTATTTCGCCCAGCATCAGGTGGATGAGCTCTTTGTCGATGAGACGCCCTTGCAACATCTGATGCGGCAGCGCCCGGCGGAGGGGCAGCCGAAACTGCGCGCCCGGCTGGCCAGTTTCGGCCTTGGCGCCGATCAGGCCGAAACCGCAGTGGCGCGGCTGTCGGGCGGGCAAAAGGCCCGGCTGTCGCTGCTGCTGGCCACGCTCGATGCGCCGCACCTGCTGATTCTGGATGAACCGACCAACCACCTCGATATCGAAAGCCGCGAGGCATTGGTCAACGCACTGACCGATTATTCCGGCGCCGTGGTGCTGGTCAGCCATGACATGCATCTGCTCAGCCTGGTCGCTGACCGGCTGTGGCTGGTCAAGGGTGGCCGGGTCCAGCCCTATGACGATGATCTGGAGGCGTACCGCCGCATGCTGCTGGCCGGTGACGAACCGGTGCGCGACAAGCCAAAGGTGGAAAAGCCGCGCAAAGCGACCCGCGATGAGGTGTTGGTGCTGCGCGGCGAGGTGCGCAAATGCGAGGACCGGCTGGCCAAGCTGAACGACATGCGCGACAAGCTGGCGAAAAAGCTGGCCGATCCGGCGCTCTATGACCCTGCCATGGGCAATCAGGCCGAAACCTGGCAGAAAAAATATGCCGAGGTGATGGACGGGCTGGACCGCGCCGAGATCCTGTGGCTGGCGGCGCAGGAAAAGCTGGAACTGGCCGGGGCCTGAACGGGGTGAAATTGCGCGTGCGCCTGCCTATGTTGGGAACAAAGGGGCCGCGATGAACAGCGACGATTATGGGCGATTGATCTATCTGGTGATCCTGGCCGTAGCCATCGGCGGCTCGATGCTGCTCAGCTATCGCGGCGCATTGGGGCGGTTGGCGCAGCAACTGTCGATCTGGGGCCTGATCTTCGTGGGTGTCGCCGCCGGTTACGGTCTGTGGTCCGACATCAGTGCCGGCAGGCCACGCATAGCAGTGCTGGACGACAGCGGCAGCCTGCAGGTGCCACAGGCCGCCGATGGTCACTATTACCTGACTCTGACAATCAACGGGCAACCGATTGATTTCATGATAGATACCGGTGCATCCGAAGTGGTTCTGTCACAGGCGGATGCCACTCGGATCGGCATCGATGTTGCCACACTGAACTATTTCGGCGAAGCCTCCACCGCCAACGGCCCGGTGCGCACGGCGCGCGTGACCCTGCAGGATGTGGCGTTGGCGGGCGCCGACCAGGGCGCGATGCGGGCCTGGGTGAATGAGGGCGAACTGGACATATCCTTGCTGGGGATGAGCTATCTGCGCCGGTTTTCCAGCATGCAATTCAGCGATGGGATACTGCGATTGACGCGGTGATGCTCCTATCTATCTGATTTTATTAAACTTTCGCATGTTTTTCGCGCAAATACTCCACGGGTGTGTGGGGGTGTGAAACCCCCACCGACCGCATTGAAGCACCCAGCGCCACCCGCTACACCCCAACCCTCACCCCGCGCCGCCCCGCCAGATCGGTGACATATTGCCAGGCCACCCGGCCCGACCGGCTGCCCCGTGTCGCCTGCCATTCAATGGCTTCAGTGCGCAGGGCGGCATCGTCGATCCCCAGGCCATAGGCATCGCAATAGCCCCGGATCATTGCCAGATAGTCGTCCTGGCTGCAGGGGTGAAACCCCAGCCACAGGCCGAACCGGTCCGACAGTGACACCTTTTCCTCGACCGCTTCCGATGGGCTGATCGCGCTGGAGCGTTCGTTTTCGATCATGTCGCGCGGCATCAGGTGGCGGCGGTTCGAGGTGGCATACAGGATCACATTGTCGGGCCGGCCCTCGATGCCGCCATCAAGCACCGCTTTCAGCGATTTGTAATGGGTATCATCATGGCTGAACGACAGGTCATCGCAATAGATCACGAACCGCGCCGGAGCGACACGCAGCACGGCCAGCAGACGCCCGATCGAGGGCAGGTCTTCGCGCTGGATCTCCACCAGGACCACCGACAGGCCACGTGCGCGAACCTCGCCATGCACCGCCTTGACAAGGCTGGATTTTCCCATGCCACGCGCACCCCACAACAGGGCATTGTTGGCAGGCATTCCGGCGGCAAACTGCAAGCTGTTGGCCAACAGGATATCGCGCACCCGGTCCACGGCCAGCAACAGCTTGAGATCCACCCGGTTGACCCGCACCACCCGCTCCAGCCGGTCCGGTCCGGTGTGCCAGATCAGCGCCTCAGCCGTTGCGAAATCCGGCAGGACGGCGGGCGGCGGGCTGATCCGCTCCAGCGCCTCGGCGATGCGGCGCAGGGCATCCTCGGTCATGCCGAATTGCCTTTGGCCTCGCCGCCGCCCTTGCTGCCGCCTTTGCCTGCTGTGTCGGTATCGTCGTCATCCTCGAACCACAGTCCCTGCGCCCGCAGCGCCGCCTCTTTGGTGCGTTCCATCCGGCGCACCAGCAGGATCGAGATCTCGTACAGCGGATAGACCGCGGCAAACAGGATCAGCTGGCTCATCATGTCGGGCGGTGTCACCAGTGCGGCCAGCACCACGATGATCAGAATGGCATATCGCCGCCCCGCCACCAGCGCCGCCGCCGAAATCAGCCCGGCCCGGCCCATCAGCGTCAACAGCACCGGCATCTGAAAGCACAGGCCAAAGGCGATGATGAACTGCATGGTCAGGCTCAGATATTCGGCGACCGATCCCTGATAGGTCACCCCCGGCGTCCCCGCCACCTGTGTCGCGGCTTCGGTACCGCCACTGGCGGCAGCGCCTTGCTGAAACTGCAGGAAAAAGATGTAGGCATAGGGAATCACAAGGTAAAACGCCACCGCAGCACCAAAGAAGAACATGATCGGCGAGGCGAGCAAAAATGGCCGAAACGCGTTCTTTTCGGTTTTGTACAGGCCGGGGGCCACAAACATCCAGACCTGCGCCGCGATATAGGGGAACGCCAGCATAAAGCCCGCCAGCACCGAGATCCGGATCGCGGTAAAGAACCCCTCTTGCAGCTTGACCATGATCAGCTGGCATTCCTGCCCATTCTGAATCAACGCCGCACAGATCGGCTGGGTCAGAAAGTCAAAGATCGGTTGCCACACCAGATAGGCCAGAATCACCGCAATCACGAAAGCGATCAGCGATTTGACGATGCGGTTGCGCAGTTCGATCAGATGTTCGACCAGCGGGGCGGAACTGTCCTCAATGTCACCTGTGCTCATGCGTCACCTGTGGTGGCCGGAGTTTTCGGGGCCGGAGTTTTCGGGGCCGGAGTTTTCGCAGCCGGAGTTTTCGCAGCCGGAGTTTTCGGGGCCGGGGCCTTTTGCACCGGGGATTTGCGGGCGGGTTTGGCGGGTGGCGCAGCCGGTGTTTCTGCTGCAGCGGCAATCGAGCGCGGGCGCGGCTTCGGCTTTTCAACCGCTGCTGCCCCGGGTTGCGCGGTGGCGGCAGCTTTGGTGGCGGCTTTGGCCTTTGCCACGGCACTGACCAGCGGCTTTTCCGCCCCGGCCTTTGCGACTTTGGCACCCTTGGCCGTCGTGGCAGCGGGTGTTGCTGCAGCCCCAGCCCGTTCAGCCGCCCGTTCAGCACCACGTTTTTCGGCAGACTGGATCACGGCGGCGCGTTTTTCCGCCCGTTCAGCGGCCAATGCAGCGGTGTTGGGGCCGATGTCGGCGACGACAGGCGCATTGGGCAACACAGCCGCGTCATCACCGGTTACCGCCGCTTCCTTGACCCCTGCCGGTTTGACCGGGGTGGGTCTTTTCAGCGGATCCCATTTTTCAAACCGCGCTGCCGCGTTCTGCATGGCATCCATCCCCAGCGACCGCGGCGAAGTCATCGATTTCAGATCCTTGGCGACATCGCCCACACCCGATTCCTTGGCTGCCGCTTCCATCGCCCGGCTGAATTCGCGCGACATGTTGCGGGCCTTGGCGGTAAAGCGGCCAAGGGTGCGGAACATCACCGGCAATTCCTTGGGGCCGACGATGACCAGCGCCACAACGCCAATGACCAGAAATTCCGACCAGCCGATATCAAGCATGGCACATCCGTTCTGGTCGATGGGTCAAAGGATCAGGCCTGGTCTTTGGGAGGCGTGGCGGGAATTTCCTTGGCGGCGGCCTCGTCGTGGTCAAGCTCTTGGCTGCCATCCTTGATGCCCTTTTTAAACGAACTGATGCCCTTGCCGACTTCGCCCATCAAGGACGACACCTTGCCACGGCCAAACAGTACCAGCACCACCACAGCGATCAGAATCAGACCAATCGGTCCCGGAGCGTGAAACATCGCATTCTCCTCTTGCGCACCCCATGCGCCTAACGTTCAGGATAGTCATTTATGGACTTGGGGCGGGGGATTAAAGCCCAAACTCACCCGATCACGCGAATCTTTGCCCGCCGCGACATCTCACCGGGGGCGGAATGCAGCGTCAGACCGGGAAGACGAAGCAGCGGTCGCGGCGAAAGGTCAGCCACATCGGCGTCGCAGGGCGTGGCAGAAACACCCCCGGCACCGTGGCGCGCAACGGTGACCCATCGAATTCCATCACGAATTCCACTAGCGACTCCTTGCCCATGAACCGTGACCGCGCCACCACGCCGCGCGCCGGAACCCCGTCTTGCGGGGTTTCATTGGGGCCGCGGCCGGCGCGGTCAAAGTCGATCTTCAGATGCTGCGGGCGGATCACGATATCCACCCTTGTGCCATCGGCAAACCCCGGGGCCAGAAAGCCGCCAAAGGCGGTTTCGGTCAGAGCCCCCTGAACAGTGCCGCGTATCACATTGATATCCGAGAAAAAGGCAGCGGCAGCGCGGTCCACCGGATGGTTATAGACCGCATAGGGTGCCCCCTGCTGCACAATGCGCCCGGCCCGCATCAGGGCAATCTGATCGGCCATCCGCATCGCCTCGTCCGGCTCATGCGTCACCAGCAGAACCGCAGCCCCTTCTTCTTTCAGCACCGCCAGCGTGTCATCACGGATCCCGTCGCGCAGCCGGTTATCAAGGCCGGAAAACGGCTCATCCATCAACAGGATGCCGGGGCGCGGGGCAAGTGCCCGGGCCAGCGCCACCCGCTGTTGTTCACCGCCGGACAATTGGTGCGGGTATTTGCCGCCATAACCCGCCAACAGCACCCGTTCCAGCAGATGCCCGACCCGTGCCGCCTTGTCGGTGCGGCTGCCCGCCAGACCAAAGCCGATGTTCTGCGCCACATCCAGATGCGGAAACAGCGCGAAATCCTGAAACATCAGCCCGATGCCGCGCGCTTCCGGCGGCAGGTGGCGGCTGGCATCCGACAGTACCCGGCCACTGGCAGTGATGATGCCGCAGTCCTGACGGTCAACCCCGGCAATCAGCCGCAGCGTGGTGGATTTGCCACAGCCTGAAGGGCCCAACAGACAGGTGACCTGCCCCGCCACTATTTGCAGGCTGACATCCTGTACAACTGGCACACCGCCAAAATGGTGCGTCAGCCCCGTCACCTCCAGCCGCAACGCCGCTTCTGTCCCGCCTGCCTGCACCTTATCCCCACGAAAACCCTAAGGAATACAATGGGGAGTAGCAGGGTGCCCCGGTTCATGCAAGCGGCAGCTCTGGGGTGGTCAAAGCAGGATGTCGTTCACGCTGACAGCGGCAATCGCGTTCAACTGCAGTTCGAAATCCGCAACACCGTCGCCGTTCACATCGCCCTGGATCACGCTGTTGGCACCATTGACCACCCGCAACTGTCCGGCAACGTTGGAAAAAGCGACCACGCCGATGAAGCTGAAGGTCTGGTTGCCTGTCAAAACCGCATTGGCATCGATCCGGGTCAGGTCGATCAGGTCGAGGCCGGTCTGGAAGAACAGGATGGTGTCGCGCAGCGCAGCACCCGCAGCGCTGTCGGCCACCGAGCGAAACTGGAATGTGTCGGCTTCGGTCCCGCCGGTCAGCGTGTCGCGCCCGCCGCCGCCGACCAGCGTATCGTCCCCGGCGTCGCCGTTCAGCCGGTCATTGCCAGCATCGCCGACAACCCGGTCATCGCCCCGCAACCGCATTGGCCTGTCATCCGTGATGGCACCATGCCTCAGGGCAATCGCCTATGGCCGACGGCAGCACCCCTGACGCCGCGCGCGCCTCTCCCCGTTCCCTCTCCCGGTGGAAAGGGGGGCAAACGGCACCGCCAGCGTCCTCCTTTCCGCCTTCACAGAGGGGTCAGGGAATAGGATGCTGCCACATGCGATTTCCCTGCACCATGCCATCACATCGTGGCGTTCATCGCGCCGCCGTCCAGCAGGATGTTCTGCCCGACGATGTACCCGGCATGGGCCGAGCACAAAAACGCGCACATCGCGCCGAACTCCGCCGCCGTGCCATAGCGCCCTGCCGGGATGGTGGCGGCGCGGTCGGCCGTGGCCTGTTGCATGCTGATCCCCTGCGCCCCGGCCACCCCCTGGTCCAGTGACACGGCGCGGTCGGTGGCGTGAATGCCGGGCAGCAGGTTGTTGATCGTCACGCCAAATGGTGCCACCTGCCGCGAGGTCCCCGCCACAAACCCGGTCAGTCCGGCGCGGGCGGTGTTGGA
>JAYTDA010000242.1:0-4341 GCA_043736155.1 Paracoccaceae bacterium
CCTCTTTCGTTTCGTGCTCCACCAGTCCAGTGGCACCTTGATCGCTGTGATCGGGGCCGATCCAGTGGATCGTCTTTTCCCGCTCAGCCAGATGGCAGGGTCAGGTCGGCACCGGACTATCGGAGCGGCCCGTTTGAGAGGCCATCGTTCCGTCAAAAGCCACCCGTCCTGAACCCACGTCCAAGCCTCCGCTGCGAGTCAGGACTTCGGGCCGTTGGTATCAGGCCGGTGATTTTGCGAGGAATTCCATACTGAACTCAATCGATGGAGCGACCCCCACCCCAGCCCTCCCCACGAAGGGGGAGGGAGAGCAAGGGCCCATTCAACTGGCCGTTGGTGGGCGCAGCAGCGCTGGATTTGGGTGCTTTGTGGTGAAGCGCCCCCGCCAGCGTTCATTGCTGTGACATCTCAGGAGCGCCCACCCGACGGGGGCGGTTGGGCGCTGCCCGGCGCGCTACGCGCTTGATGCCGGGCAAATAGGGAAAACGGGTGGGGTTGCTTTCATCTGAACCCCCCTCCTCCTACCCTGCAATCCGCTCCCGATACCGCCCAACCACCTCCGGGTTGCACAGGTTCTTTGGCAAACCGCCGTGCAGCACCCGCAGCACTTCGGCCACGGTCACCCGGCCAATCCGTTCCATGCTGTCCCGGGTAATCCCCGCCATGTGCGGGGTCAGGATCACGTTGGGTTGGGCAAACAACGGGTGACCGGCGGGCAGGGGCTGCTGGTCAAACACGTCCAGCGCGGCCCCTCCAAGGTGGCCGGATTGCAGCGCCGCCAGCAGTGCCGCCTGATCCAGCACCGGGCCGCGCGCCACGTTGATGAGGACAGAACCCGGTTTCATCGCGGCAAGGCGTGCGGCGGACAGCATCCCCCGCGTCGCCTCGGTCAAAGGGCAGCACAGCACCAGCACATCGACCTGCGGCAGCATCCGGTCCAGCGACATCGCACCGACCCCCGCCGGCACCGTCTCGGGTCGGCGGGTATGGGCCAGCACCCGCATGCCAAACCCCTGCCCCGCGATCCGGGCCAGCGCCTGACCGATCTGGCCCATCCCCACGATGCCCAGCACGGCACCGCCGAGTTCGCGGCCATGATCGGCATGGCCGCGGCCCGCCTCCCAGCCCTGCCCGCGCAGCGCTGCATCGACCTGACGAAACCGGCGCAGCAGGGCGATGGCGGCAAAGATCGCGTGTTCGGCGACTGTAACTGCATTGGCACCGGGCACATTGGCCACCAGCACCCCGGCTGCGGTTGCCGCAGCCATCGGAATCATGTCGAGCCCGGCCCCGTGGCGCACAGCGGCGCGCAGCCCTTTGGCAGCGGTGAAATAGTCGGGCGGGATCGGGGCGCGGACCACCAGCACATCGGCCCCCAACCCTTCGGCCATGATCGCGGCGGCAGTGGGGCTGGAGGCAACGCGGAAATCGGCGGCGGCCCGCAACGCGGCTTCGGCGTCGGGATGCAGCGGATGGGTTGAAAACACCTGTGCCACCGGGTCAGACGCCATTTCGGTCAGGCGGGGTTCGGTCGGGCTGGGTTCGGTCGGGCGGGGTTCGGTCAGGCGGGGCGGGCAAGGTACCGGCGATCAGCCCTTTCCAGTAGCTTTCCGCGCCTTGCAGATGCGCGCTCATCAATGCTTGCGCCAGATTGGCATCGCGCCGCAGCAGCGCGTCAAAGATCTGCAGATGTTCGGCGTTGGATTTCCGGCACCGCTCCATATCGCTGAAATAGATCGGCAGGCGCTGTTCGCTCATCGCGTAATAGACGCTGCACACCCGGTAAAACACGGTGTTCTGGGTGGCACGCACAATCTCCAGATGAAAATCGCGGTCTTCGGTGGCAAACCGCTCGCCCCGCGCCAGCCGTTGTTCCGACAGGTCCAGGATCTCGCGCAGCCGGGCAAAGTTTTCGTCGGTGGCACGCTGGCTGGCCAGTTCGGCGGCCTTGATTTCATGGATCTTGCGCAGTTCCACCGCTTCGTAGATCTGGATCGGGTCGAGCGGCAGCCCCGCCCTGGCAAACAGCGCCAGCGCTTCGACCGATGCGGTGCGGGTGGTCAGGAATATCCCCGACTTTGCCCGGCGTTCAACGATCCGCATCGCCTCCAGAATTGCCAGGGTTTCGCGGATCTGGCCCCGGCTGACGCCAAAATGCATCGCAAGTTCGCGTTCCGACGGGGTGCGGCCGGTCGCTTTGCCCGACGAGGCATAAAGATAGGCGGCAAGGTCGGGCAGCATGTTGCGCTCTGACATCGGCTCATTTCTTGATGTGGTCCCGCAGGACCCGTTCATTCATCACCAGCCCCAGCCCCGGACCGTCCGGAATGGCGATCATGCCACCTTGAACTGCCACCGGCGCCTGTGACAGCTCATGGATCATCGGATTGGCACCGCTGGAATATTCCACGGTAAAGCTGGCGGGGCTGGCGGCACAGCAGTGCAGCCCGGCGAAAAAGCAGGGGGCACCGGCCCACAGATGCGGGGCAAAGCGCAGATTGTGCGCCGAGGCCAGTGCGGCGATCCGCATGGTTTCAGTGATGCCGCCGCAAAACGCAGGGTCCGGTTGCAGGATATCCACGGCACCGGCAGAGATCAGGTCGCGGAAATCGAACCGCGTCGCCTCGGATTCACCGGCAGCCACCGGAATGCCGGTGCTGGCGCGCACCAGTGCCATGCCCGGCTTGTCATCGCCGCCGACCGGTTCCTCGAACCAGGCCAGATCGCAGTCGGCGACCATATGGGCAAAACGCCGCGCCTCTGCCACGCTGTAGGTGCCGTGGGCATCGACCGCTATTTCCACATCCGGCCCCAGTGCTGCCCGTGCCGCCCTGACCCGTGCCGCCGAAATGTGCGGGGCACCATCCATCGCCCCGACCCGCATCTTGACCGCCTTGAACCCGCCTTGGGCGATGTAGCCTTGCAACTGCGCCCCGACTTCGGCGGCACTGGCCCAGCCACCCGAGGCATAGGCCGGCAGCCGGTCCGCCTTGCGACCGCCCAAAAGTTGCCACACCGGCTGGTTCAGATGCTTGCCAAGGATATCCCACAGCGCAATATCCACCGCCGAAATCGCGGCAACGCTCAGCCCGCGCCGCGACAGGCCGGGCATCGTATGGCCCGCACGCGCCGCCGACCCGGCGCGGACGCCGTTGTACAGCATCTCCCAGATCGCGGTGATGTCGCCGGGGTTGCGACCGATCAGCAGCGGGGCCACCTCGTGGTTCAACAGATGGACCAATGAAGCATATTCCCCGGCAGACCCGGCGGCGTTCTTGCCTTCGCCCCAGCCCACCAGCCCGTCATCGGTTTCAATTCGCAGGATCGCCGCGTCAAACCTGGTCAGCGTGCCGAAATCGCTGCGGTGCTGGCGCGCCGCCTCGATTGGAATGCTGACCCACCAGGCCTGAACGCTTGCAATCTTCATCACCACCCCTTTGCGCCGGTTGCGGCTATCTGATCAGCGGCAACAGGGTTTCGGCGGTGATCCGCATCTGGCTGTCATAGAACGATTCGGTCAGCACCGACGAGCCATGATCCTGAATGAATTTCAGCTGTTCCGGCGAAATATCGACCGGATTGCGCTCCACCATGTCGGGATACATCGCCGCCGGAGTCCGGTCGACCGGGGCGACAAATTCGTTGGTCAGCGCCCCGTCATAGCCAACCTCACGCAGGGTGGCGATGATGGCTTTCCAGTCGAAATGGCCCAGACCGGCGGCAAAGCGGTTGTTGTCAGCCACATGGAAATCGAACAGACGCTTGCCGGCAGAGCGGATTGCGTCATGGACATTCGATTCCTCCATGTTCAGGTGATAGGCATCCAGGCACACACCGCAATCGGGATGCACCGCATCGGCCAGCGCCAAAGCCTGTGCGGCACGGTTGAAGAAATAGGTTTCAAACCGGTTCAGGGGTTCAATCGCCACCTTGACGCCGACCTTTTGGGCATGAGCAAAGCATTCTTTGGTGGCATCGACCACCCATGTCCACTCCTCGGCTTCGGTGCCATCGGGCACCACCTTGCCGACGGTGGCAGGCACCAGCGTGATGATCTGCCCCTCAAGCTCCGACACCATGGTCAGCACCGATTTGACGTAATCGACCGACCGCGCCCGCTGCCCCTCATCGCGCGCCGCCAGATTGCGTTCGCCAAGCGTCAGCGTCACCGCACCCCAGCAGCGGATGCCATGCTCTTTCAACAGCGCCCGGGTTTCCTTGACCGGGTATTGCGTCGGTTCCCCCGAGATTTCGATGCTTTCATAGCCGTATTTCCGGATGCGCCGCAGCGTCACCTCCAGCGGTTCCGCCCGCATCCAGTTATGTGTCGAAAGATGCATC
>JAYTDA010000243.1:0-5958 GCA_043736155.1 Paracoccaceae bacterium
GGATCAGGCACAATCGGGGGCAAAGGGCGGAAAGGCGCATCTTTGATCCGGGTTTTGTCGGTGCTGTCAGCCTATCACACACACCGCACCGCTGTCAGCTTTCGCGGGCGTAGGCCACCAGCCCCAGTTGCCGCGCCGCCGTCAGCGACAGTTTCGGGCTGTCCAGCCCCTGCGGGGCCTGATAGCGGCGCACCGCATTGGCGGTTGCCGCATCCATCTCGCCGGTGGCCACACCACGATAGAGGCCCCGCACCTTCAAGGCCCGTTGCAGCGATGCAATCGTATCGGGTGTCATCTGTTCCGGGCAGGGCACCAGAAACCAGACATCGGAGCGGTCCGACAGGATGCGCTGCTGCACCCGCGACTGATAGCTGGCAGGCACCGCCGGTTTGCCGCCCGAGGCGGGTTGCGCCGGTGCAATCTCGATCTGCTCCGTCAGGGTTTCAATCACCGCCGGGGTCAGTTCCTCGGCCCAGCATTCACCTGCCCCGGTCTCCGGCCTGCCGGTCCGGACCAGTTCAGCCGCCAGCAGGGTGCCTGCGGGGATGGTGGGAGACCCCGCCGTGCCCTCCGGGCTGCCGTTTGTGCCACAGCCGGACAGGACCAGCAAAAGCGCCAGCGACAGGGCCGTGAAAGGGGCGCGCACGGTTGGGGGGCGCACGGTTGGGGGGCGCTGAGGCGAAAGCTGGGTCATTCTGCTCTGGGTTTGGGCCGGTTGGCCAAGGATAGCCGGTTCAGCGCGGCCACGAAAGCCTGACCTTGCGGATTGGGGGGCTCAGGGCTGGTCACCTGCCTTGGCGCCATCAGCGGCAAACCCGGGGCGCAGCAATTCATCCAGCATCCAGGAAATATCCTCGACCCCCTCTGCCACCACATGCACCACCGAGGCTTCGCGCTGCACCCGCCCGGTGACCCGCAGCATCCGTCCGGCAATCACCGCGCGGCGGAACCGTTCATACAGCGATGCCCAGACCACCACGTTGCAGGTGCCGGTTTCATCTTCCAGCGTGATGAAAATCACCCCCTTGGCGGTGCCGGGGCGTTGGCGCACCAGCACCAGCCCCGCCACCGTCACCCTTGCACCATGCGGCGGTTCATCCAGGCGGCCATTCGGGATCGCCGCCGGGGGGCGGGGCCAGCTGGGGCGCATGGGCCGCGACGGGGCAAGGATCATCATCGAACAAAGATAGAACATGTCGCGCTGCCGTCAAGCCGGCATCTGCGCCGCTGTTTGATGAAATCGGCACCTCTGGCAAATCGGCGCGGGCTGGATTATGGCTCTGACAGCAATGCACCAAGAGGCAGACATGGCCAGGATCACCTATATCGAATGGAACGGCAAAGCGCATGTGGTCGAGGTCGCCAATGGCCTGACCGTGATGGAAGGCGCACGCGATAATGGCATCCCGGGGATCGAGGCGGATTGCGGCGGTGCCTGTGCCTGTTCCACCTGCCATGTCTATGTTGATCCCGCCTGGGTCGCCAAGCTGCCGAAGAAAGAAGCGATGGAAGAGGATATGCTCGACTTCGCCTTCAAACCCGATGCGGCGCGGTCGCGCCTGACCTGCCAGCTGAAGGTCAGCGCGGCACTTGATGGGTTGGTGGTCAACATGCCGGAAAAACAGATCTGAACCGGCCATGCGCCCTTTGGCTGCTGCTGGTGCTGGCGGCTGCCGGACCCGCTGCGGCGCAAACCATCACCGATGCCCGTTACACCCAGCCGGTCACCCGTTATCGCCACGATGCCCTTGGCCCCGGCCATGAATGGGGGGCGCTGGATCTGGTGCTGGAGGGCGGGCAGAGGCTGCGGTTCACCCTGCCGGAAACGCTGGTATTTGAGGATACCGCGCCGCGGCTGGCCGATCTGACCGGTGACGGGCGGCCCGAAGTGCTGGTGGTGGAATCCAGCCTGACCCTGGGGTCGCGGCTGGCGGTCTATTCACCCAAGGGGCGGATGGCGGCAACGGCGCATATCGGGGCCCGCAACCGCTGGCTGGCCCCGGTGGGGGCCGCCGATCTGGACGGCGATGGTACGCTTGAAGTGGCCTATGTCGAAACCCCGCATCTGGGAAAGCTGCTGAAGGTGGTGCATCTGTCCGATGGCAGCCTGTTGCCGGTTGCCGAACTGCCGGGGCTGACCAACCACCACCTGGGCAGCGCCGTGATCGAAGGGGCGATCCTGTCCTGTGGCAGCAGTGCCGTGATGCTGGTGGCTGATGCCGGCTGGGGGCAGGTGATGGCGGTGCGGCTGGAGCAGGGGGTATTGGTGGCAACCCCGTTTCGTCCCTATGAGGGGCCGGACAGTTTCACCGATCTGCCGATCTGCAATTAGCCGGGAAAAGCCTTGATGGACCCAACCGCCCAATCTACTTCGCGCTGCCCCGGACCCTGATCCGGGGCCTCGGCCCAAAGAGCGCACCGGCAGACTCGAGGCCCCGGGTCAGGCCCGGGGCGGCGCGGGAATCGGGCCTGTGGCCGCGCATGGAGCCTTTCAGTTGCCACCCTGCCAGCCGCACCCGCAGCCTACAGCGCCCGCCAGCCGATGTCGCGGCGGCAATACCCCTGTGGCCAGTCAATCCGGTCCACCATCGCATAGGCGCGCGCCTGCGCCTCGGCCAAAGTGGCACCGCGCGCCGTGACATTCAGCACCCGGCCGCCATTGGCCACGATCTGCCCCGCAACCTCGCGGGTACCGGCGTGAAACACCATGTGGAAACTGTCTTCGGGCAGCGCCTCCAACCCCCGGATCACCGAGCCCTTGTCGTAGGCACCAGGATAGCCCTGCGCCGCCAGCACCACGCTGAGCGCATGGTCGTCGGCCCAATGGACCTGACTGTCGGCCAACCGCCCCTCGGCACAGGCCAGCAGCAGGTCCAGCACCTGTGCGCCAAGCCGCAGCATCAGCACCTGACATTCGGGGTCGCCCAGCCGTGTGTTGTATTCCACCAGCCGCGCCTTGCCGTTTTCGATCATCAACCCGGCATAGAGCACCCCGACAAACGGGCTGCCGCGCCGCACCATTTCGGTCAGGGTCGGGCGGATGATGTCCGCCATCACCTGCGCCACAATGGCATCTGACAGCACCGGGGCCGGGGAATAGGCCCCCATGCCGCCGGTATTGGGGCCACGGTCGCCATCAAACGCGCGTTTGTGGTCCTGTGCGGTGCCGATCGGCAGCGCCATTTCGCCATCGCACAGCACGAAAAAGCTGGCCTCTTCGCCGCCCATGAACTCCTCGATCACCACTTCGGCCCCGGCGTCGCCAAAGGCCCCGCCCAGCATGTCGCGCACCGCGTCCAGCGCCTCAGCCAGCGTCACCGCCACCACCACGCCCTTGCCCGCCGCCAGACCATCGGCCTTGACCACGATCGGGGCACCCTGCGCGCGGATATAAGCCTCTGCCGCCGCCAGATCGGTGAACCGCGCCCAGGCCGCTGTCGGGGCACCGCAGGCATCGCACACCGATTTGGTAAAGGCTTTGGAGGCTTCCAGTTGCGCCGCCGCCTGTGACGGGCCGAATGTCAGGATGCCCGTACTGCGCAAATGGTCTGACACCCCGGCAGACAACGGGGCCTCCGGCCCGATCACCACGAAATCAATCGCATTTTCACCGACGAATTCCGCCACCGCCGCGCCATCCATGATGTCGATATCGGCGCATTCCGCCAGTGCGGCAATCCCGGCATTGCCCGGTGCCACCACCAGCCGGTCGCATTTCGGGTTCTGCCTGATCGCCCAGGCCAGCGCATGTTCGCGCCCGCCACCGCCCAGGATCAGAATGTTCATGCGCTACCCTTTCCCGATCTTTGCGCGCGTTCTAAGATGGGGTCGACCCCGATACAAGGCAACGCATGTCAGAGCTGTTCGAAGACCCCGAATCCGCCCCCTCCAACGCCCCGGAATATTCGGTGTCCGAACTGGCTGGTGCGGTCAAACGGGTGATCGAGGGCGAGTTTGGTCTGGTGCGGGTGCGGGGTGAAATCAGCCGGGTATCGCGCCCCGCCTCTGGCCATTTTTACTTTGATCTGAAGGATGACCGCGCCTCGATTGCCGCCATCATCTGGAAAGGTCAGGCCGCCAAGCTGAAGATCCGCCCCGAAGAGGGGATCGAAGTGGTGGCCACCGGGCGGATGACCACTTTTCCCGGCCAGTCGAAATACCAGCTGGTGATCGACGATATCGCCCCCGCCGGTGCCGGGGCGCTGATGCTGATGCTGGAAAAGCGCCGCGCGGCGCTGGCGGATGAAGGGTTGTTTGATGCCGACCGCAAAAAGCCGCTACCCTATCTGCCTTGGGTGATCGGGGTCATAACATCGCCCTCTGGTGCCGTGATCCGCGACATCCTGCACCGGTTGCGCGACCGGTTTCCCAGTACCGTGGTGATCTGGCCGGTGGCGGTGCAGGGCGAGAAATGTGCGCCCGAAGTGGCGGCGGCGATCAGCGGGTTCAATGCGCTGCCCGACGGCGGGCCGGTACCGCGCCCCGATCTGATCATCGTGGCGCGGGGTGGCGGGTCGATCGAGGATCTGTGGGGCTTCAACGAGGAGATTGTGGTGCGCGCCGCCGCTGCCAGCCGCATCCCGCTGATTTCCGCCGTGGGGCATGAAACCGACACGACGCTGATCGACCATGCCGCCGACCGCCGCGCCCCCACCCCCACCGCTGCCGCCGAAATGGCGGTGCCGGTGCGGCTGGAGCTGCTGGCCTGGGCCGATGACAGTCAGGCCCGGCTGCTGCGGGCGGTGGCACAGGCCACCGGGTTGCGCCGCCAGCGGCTGCGCGATCTGGCCCGTGCCCTGCCAAGGCCGGAAACCCTGCTGGCCTCGGCGCGGCAACGGCATGATCTGTGGGCCGACCGTCTGCCCGCCGCGCTGCGCAGTGCCGCCAGCCGCAAACGCGCCGCCTTTTCCGGGCTGGCGGCGCTGATGCGCGCCGATATCCTGACCCGCTTCATCACTTTGGCGCGGCGCGGGCTGGCTGACTGGTCTGACCGCCGCGCCCCGGCGGTGTCTCGTGCCTATTCGGGCAAGGCGCGCGATCTGGGCAAACTGTCTGTCCGTTTGCGCCCCGAACTTCTGGCCCGTGACCAGCTGAAGCGCCAGCTTGCCCTGAGCAACTTGAGCCAGCGGCTGGCCAGCGCCGGGCGCGCACAGCTGGCCAACTGGCGGCTGCGGCTGGATGCCACCGAGCGTTTGCGCCAGACGCTGGGCTATCAGCAAACCCTGCAACGCGGCTATGCCGTGGTGCGCGGCGATGGTCAGGTGCTGCAATCGCGCGCCGAGGCGGAGCGGGCGGCGGCGCTGGAAATTCAGTTCCATGATGGCCGCTTGCCGCTCGGCCCCCGCATGGCCCGTAAAAGCGTCAAACCGCCGCCGGGTCAGGGTAGCCTGTTCTGAGCGGAAACGCCTCTCATTTTCTGTTCAGAAGTATCCCACGGGGGGTCGACCGAAGGGAGGGGGGGTGTGAAACCCCCGGCTTCTGTTTGACCCACGGCGGGCAAGGCGGGCCGGGGGGGGCAGGTGGGTTTTCATCGGCTTGTCATTGGCCGCGCGCCTGCAAAAGCAAATGCCCCCGATGCTGTGGCACCGGGGGCATTCATCGGCTTGTCAGACCTCAGCGTGCGGTATTGTCGTCAGCGAAGATGTCCTTCTTGTGGGTGCCGTTTGGCACGAAGATCGCACCGATCACCACTGTCATCGCCGCCACGATGATGGCGTACCACAGGCCGGCGTAGATGTTGCCCGACTGTGCCGAGATGGCGAAGGCCGTAGCAGGCATCAGACCACCGAACCAGCCGTTGCCGATATGGTAGGGCAGCGACAGGCCGGAATAGCGGATGCGGGTTGGGAACAGTTCCACCAGCATCGCCGCAATCGGGCCATAAACCATCGTCACCAGGATGATCAGATAGGTCAGCACCGCGATGATCGTCAGCTTTTGCGCGGTGAAGATGTCGAT
>JAYTDA010000244.1:0-18640 GCA_043736155.1 Paracoccaceae bacterium
CAGACCGCACGGCTTTGGGCTTACGGCCGCGATGAGCGCCCCTGGGGCAGCGCGATCCCACCCGCCAGCCTCGCCATGGTCCTCGGACCAGTGGCGGACAATGGCTCGATATCGCTTCTCTTCCGACCGCAAAGGCGCATATCCGCCGGGGTGACGATCTGGCGTTGGTCGTGGCCTTCTTCGAAGCCCGGAATGGTCGCCTGCACGGCTTTCGCTACAAGGACTGGGCGGACTACAAATCCTGCCTGTCGTCGCAGGCGGTGGCCCCAACCGACCAACCCATCGGCACCGGCAATGGCGCTGTCTCCACCTTTGCCCTGCTGAAGCGCTACACCTCCGGCGCGCAAAGCTGGACCCGCGCGGTTGCCAAGCCGGTGGCAGGGACCGTCCGCGTCGCCCTGAACGGCGTCGAGCAGATGTCGGGCTGGAGCGTCGACACCACAACCGGCAGCATCACCTTCACCACCGCCCCTGGCGCGGGTGTCGCAATCACGGCGGGCTTAGAATTCGACGTCCCGGTCCGCTTCGACACCGACATGCTCGACGTCACCCTCGACCTCGAACGGCTGGGGTCGATCACATCCATCCCGCTCTTGGAGATCCGGCGATGAACGAAGAAACCGGCTTTGTCGCCGCTGTGCTGCGTGACCTGGCGACCTCCACCGCCGTCATCCTTGCGGCCTGGGGCGCGCTCGGCGGGGCGATCAACGCCCTGACCACTCGGATGCGGCTGCGCGATGCCCTGCGCCATATCCTGCTCGGTGGTCTGATCGCGGCCGGGATGGGCAGTCTGTCCATGGCAGTCATCACCGCCTGGCTCGACCTGCCATCGCAGGCAATCCCGGCCGGGGGTGCGGCGGGTTCGGCCGCCTATCTGGTCGGCGTCTTCGGCCCCGCCTTCATCGAGGTCGTCCTTGCCCGGCTGCGCAGCGGCAAGGGGGGCGACCCCGATGCATGAACTTCTCCGTCTCGCGCGATCCATCCGTTGCGACGCAGTCGATCCGGCACAAGCCTTCAGTCACCGCCTGCGCATCGGCCTTCTGGTCGCCGCCCTGATCCTGATCCTTTCCTCCATCTTCGGGTGATCCCATGCACATCACAGACCGGGGCCTGCTGGCCCTTGTCCGGCACGAAGGACTTGTGCCCGGACCCTATCTCGATGTGAAGAACATCTGGACCTTCGGCATCGGCCATACCGCTGCTGCCGGTCCGCCCGATCCAGCACGGGTGCCGCGAGGCATGCCCGCCGATCTCGATGCGGGGATCCGGGAAGCGTTCCGGCTCTTTCGCGCCGACGTCGTAGCTACGAGGCCGACGTGCTGCGTGCGGTGAAAGTGCCGCTGGAGCCGCACGAGTTCGATGCACTGGTGTCGTTTCACTACAACACCGGTGGCATCGCCAAGGCCTCGCTGACCCGGCACCTGAACGCGGGCAACCGCACCGCCGCCGCGCAAGGGTTCATGGGCTGGCTCCGGCCAGCCGCGATCCGCATGCGGCGCGAGGCCGAGCGCGATCTGTTCCGCGATGGCCGCTATCCGACCGGCAACGAGGTGCAAACTGCCGATCCGTTCATTGCCGCCAAGATGGGTGCTGCCAACACACCCGCCTATCGCGGCACGGCTTACGTCGTGTTCGAGGATCTGGCGCTGGGCACCTTCGGCAACCGCCTGCCGCAGCTTTCGTTCGAGGTGTTCCGTCCGCTGGCCGATCCTGACACCGCCGAGGGGCTGACGCGCGCCGTCACCCTGATCCCGGCCTCGGGCGAGTTCACCTATGCCACCGACGCGATCCGCAAGGGCAGCGGCGGGGCGACGGTCGCCGAGAACCTGAACGCGCTGCCGGATCAGCCCGACATCGTCGTGGCGCTGGACCGGCTGCAGGCCATGGCCCCGGCGGTCGAAAGCGTGAGCCTCGTGGTAGCCTGGTTCGGAAACGACCTGCGCGCGGGGGTCTGCAAGGTGAAGCCGGGTGTCGAAGTGGCGTCCAAGGCCACCACGCCCGCCAACTGGTCGGTGAACGGGGTCAGCCGGTCCAGCGCGCATCTGGTCAGCCGCGGTCACCAGCCGAGCGCCAATGGTCCGAGCGAGGCTGGTGACGAGGACCGGCCGGTCTATGGCGGCACGCCTGCGGATTTCGCGGTGGTGCAGGCGATCCAGGAGATGAAGGCGCGCGGGCTGCGAGTGACTTTCTATCCTTTCCTGCTGATGGACGTGCCGCCCGGCAACACGCTGCCAAACCCCTACAGCGCCAACGCCGCCACGCCGGGCCAGCCCGCGTTTCCATGGCGCGGCCGGATCACCTGTTCCCCGGCAGCGGGTTTCACCGGATCGGTGGACAAGACCGGCACAGCGGCAACGCAGGTCTCCGCGCTGTTTGGTGCTGCGACGACGGGCAATTTCAGCGTGTCAGGCGAGAGCGTCAGCTTTACCGGCTCGCCCAGCGACTGGGGTCTGCGCAGCATGGTGCTGCACTACGCCCACCTTTGCGCGGCTGCGGGAGGGGTCGATGCCTTCCTGATCGGCACCGAGATGCCCGGCGTGACCACCATCCGTTCGGGGGCCAGCAGCTATCCCGCCGTCACCGCCTTCAAGACCCTCGCGGCCGACGTGAGTGCCATCCTCGGCGCGGGCACCAAGATCGGCTATGCCGCCGACTGGTCGGAATACTTCGGCCACCACCCGCAGGACGGCAGCGGCGATGTCTATTTCCACCTCGACCCGCTCTGGTCGGATGCCATCATCGATTTTGTTGGTATCGACAACTATCTGCCGCTGTCGGACTGGCGCGACGGTTTCGACCACGCCGATGCCCTCGAAGGCTGGCCCGCGATCCATGACCGCGCATATCTGCAATCCAACATCGCGGGCGGCGAAGGCTTCGACTGGTTCTATGCAAGTGCTGCTGATCGCTCCGCGCAGATACGCACGCCGATCACCGATGGCGCGGCGGGCAAGCCTTGGGTGTTCCGCCCCAAGGATATCCGCGCCTGGTGGACGAACCCGCATTTCAACCGGTCGGGCGGGGTGGAGAGCGGCACACCGACCGCATGGGTGCCACAATCGAAACCGATCCGCTTTACCGAACTGGGCTGCCCGGCCATCGACCGGGGCACCAACCAGCCCAACGTCTTCTTCGACCCGAAGTCGTCCGAAAGCTTCACGCCGCATTTCTCGCGGGGCTGGCGCGATGACGCGATCCAGCGCGCCTATCTGGAGGCGAGCTACCTGCATTGGGGCGACCCGGCCAACAACCCGATCTCCGCCGTCTATGGCGGTCGCATGGTTCACGTGCCAGAATGCGCCGCCTGGACCTGGGACGCGCGGCCCTATCCGTTTTTCCCCGAACTGACCGATGTCTGGACCGATGGTCCGAACTGGCGGTTGGGTCACTGGCTGACCGGGCGGCTGGGGGCGGTTTCGTTGGCGGCGCTGGTCCGCCATCTTTGCCTGCGCGCCGGGATGCCCGAAGCCCTGATCGACGTGTCCCGCCTCTGGGGTGCGGTCGAAGGCTATGCCATCACCGCGCTGGAAGGGCCGCGATCCTCGATCAGCACGTTGGCCCGGCACTTTGGCTTCGATGCCATCGAGACCGAAGGCATGATCCGCTTCGTCATGCGGGGGCGGGCGTCTGTTCTGACCTTGGCCCATGACAACCTTGTCGCCTCCCGCGAAGGCGAGGCGCTCGAACTGGTCCGCGCGCAGGAAACCGAACTGCCGCAGGCGTTGAAGTGGCAGGTCGCCCGCGCCGACGAGGATTATGACGCGGCGTTGGTTGAAGCCCGCCGCATCACTGTCGACACCACCCGCATCGCGTCCGAATCCTTCCCGATGGCAATCCCGCCCGAAGAGGCCGAACGCCGCTGCCGCCGCGCGCTGATGGAAGCCTGGATCGGGCGGGAGACCACCACCTTCCGTCTGCCGCCTTCGCGGCTGGCGCTGGATCCGGCCGACGTAATCCGGCTGGCCCATGATGGCCGCGAGATCGAGTTGCGCCTCGTATCCATCGCCGATTCTGATGGGCGCGGTATCGACGCCGTCCGTCAGGATCGCGCCGCCTATGATCTGCCGCCCGGCGATCCACGGCCTGCCTCGCTCACCCGGTCAGTGGTGTTCGGCGCAGCGGATGTGGTCCTCCTCGACCTGCCGCAGCTTTCGGAGGACCAGCCCGCGCACCGGCCGATGGTTGCCGCCCATGCGGTTCCCTGGCCGGGCGAGATGGCGGTCTTCCGAAGCCCCTCGACCGATGGGTTTGCCTTGCTGACCACCTTTGGCAGTCGCGCCCGGATCGGCACGCTGGTGTCAGGCTTCGATCCGGGCCCGACCTGGCGCTTCGATCTCGGCAATGCGCTGGTCGTCGATCTTGCCTCCGGCACGCTGGAAAGCGTCACCGATCTGACCCTGTTCGGCGGCGCCAACGCGCTTGCAGTGGAAGCAGCACCGGGCAAATGGGAAATCGTGCAGGCGGGTGCCGCCGAACTCATCGCCCCAGGCCGCTATCGCCTGACCCGGCTTTTGCGGGGCCAGCGCGGCACGGAGGCCGCGATGGGCAATCCCACCCCGGCCGGTGCGCGGGTCGTGGTGCTGGATTCTGCCCTTGCCCCGCTGCCGATCGCCGAAACCGATCTCGGTCTGCCGTGGAACTGGCGCATCGGTCCCGCCGCGCGCGCCGTCAGCGACGCCAGCTACACCGCGCTCACCTTCACGCCAGCCGGTCGCGGCCTGGTGCCCTTTGCTCCGGTCCATGGCGCACAACCGTGGCGGACAGCGCGCAGCCCCGGTGATCTGACCATCCGCTGGACGCGGCGATCTCGCGCGCTGGTGGCCGATGCCTGGGAACAGGTCGAGGTGCCGCTGGCCGAAGACCTGGAAAGCTACGACGTCCAGATCCTCGATGGGGCAGCGGTTAAGCGCACGCTGACCAGCAGCACGACATCCGTCCTCTACACCGCCGCCCAGCAGACCGCCGATTGGGGAGCGCCGCTTGGCCCCGGCCAGACACTGGCAATCCGCATCTACCAACTCTCGAACCGCCTCGGTCGCGGCGATCCCGTTGCCGTCACCCTCCAGTTCTGAAGGCCCGCCATGTCCGACACCTCCACCCATCTCGGTCTGCCATACCTTTTGGCGGCTCAAGCCTAGAAGCAAGTCACCCACAACGAGGCGCTGCGCCTGCTCGATGCCATGGTGCAACTGTCGGTCCTTGACCGCACCCGCACGGCACCCCCGGCCAGCCCCGCCGATGGCGACCGGCATCTTGTTGCCTCAGGAGCGACGGGGCTCTGGGCCGGGTGGGATCTGAATGTGGCCTTCTGGGTCGATGGCGTCTGGATGCGCCTTGTGCCGCGACCGGGCTGGCTGGTCTGGATCGCAGCCGAACAGGCCTTCGTCGTCTGGAACGGCAGCGCCTGGGACCTTGTTGGTGTGCCGCAGGACATTTCCGACGCGATCTTCAGCCTCGTCAATGATGCCGATCCGACGAAGAAGGCGCTGTTTTCGCTGTCGGGGATCACCACGGGCACGACCCGGACCTTCACGCTGCCCAACACCTCCAGCGAACTGGCAATCCTGGCAGGCACCCAGATCTTCATCGGCAACAAGACCTTCTCGGGCACACTCACGGCCTCGGGCACCGTAACCCTCTCGGCGGCCTCGGCCAGCATCGGCACGGCGACGACGACCGCCACCTACGGGATGGGCACCGGGGCGACGACCACCGGCGTCACCAAGACCGTGAACCTCGGCACCGGCACCGCATCCGGATCGACCACGGTCGTCAACATCGGCTCGGCCACAGCGGGGGCTGGGGGCACGACAGTGGTGAACACGCCCACCGTGACTTTCGCCAATGCCGTCACGCAGGTCGGCATGCCGCAAGCCAACCTGACCGCCCAGCTTTTGGGCCTCGGCGGGGCGACGGCGGACAGTTACAATCGCGTGTCGGTCAACACCCCGGCGCTCCTGTTCAACAATGCAGGCGCCGGGATTGAGGCCACAGTCAACAAGGCGGCGGCCGGGAACGATGCAGCCTTCGCCTTCAAGACCGGGTTTTCGGCGCGAGCGCTGATCGGCCTGCTGGGCAACGATGACTTCAGCTTCAAGGTCAGCCCGGATGGGGCGGCTTTCTTCGATGCAATCAGGATCGACCGCACCAGCGGCCAAGTGGAACTGCCGCAGCCGACGATCCTGCCGGGTCTTAGCGCCGCGCCGACCCCACCGCCCGCCGGCAAGGCGGCGATCTATGCCCGCAACCGGGCAGGCGCGCCATGGATCGACGTCATGCGCCCCTCTGGCCGGGATTTCCCGCTGCAGCCGCATTTCGGAGTCAACCGGGTCGCCAACTGGTCGCCGTCCGTCACGACCACGATCACGACTGAAGGCCTGCCGATCACCTCGGTCGGCACCGTGTCCACCCCGACGCTGGCCGCGACCAACCTGGCCGCCAGCATGCGTCGCTGGCGACTAACCTCGGCGGCGGTGGTGGACTCGGCGGCCGAACAGCGTTCTGCCGGTTGGGCCTGCTGGCGCGGCAATGCGGCGGGCTGGGCGGCTGGACCATCGTGACGCGGAATTCGCTGACGACCCTTCAGGCCACCGGCATGGGCTTCTTCGGCCTCTATGGTTCTACCGCCGCGTTGGCCACCACGCTGACGCTGGCCGCCGCCATCAACTGCATCGGCATCGGCTTCCAGCGCGGCACCCACACCCGCTGGCAGCTGGTGGCAAACGACGGCACCGGCGCGCCGACGCTGACCGACATGGGGGCGAGTTTCGGCATCGCGACGGGCGGTGTCCTGACCCTGTTCATCGCGGCACCGCCCAATGGTAGCTCGGTCTGGGTGCGGGTGGTCGACGAAGTCTCAGGCGCGGTGTTCGAGCAGGAGATCACCGCCGATCTGCCCGCAGCGGCGCAGTTCTTGTCGCCGCGGCTGTTTATGAACAATGGGGCCACGGCGGCGTCTGTCGCTTTCGATTGCTCGGGGGTCTACATCGAGAGCGATTACTGATCTGGGTGGCAGCGCAAACGCTGTTTCATGAGGGTGCCGAGACGGTCAGTCGCAAGACCGCGCCTTGGCTGCAAAGTGGTCGCTTGCGCCAGCATTCTGGCCGGGGTCCATTCGCCCAACCTGCGATGGGCCGAGGGCATGTGGTCGGCCACGGTGACATGGTTGCGCCGGCCCGGAGTGCGCACATGGCTCGCAACCCGCTGACCACGATGGAAGATCTCTACCGTCTGTCCTGCTACGCGAACGTCAACCTCTTGTTTGATCAGCGCGAAGGGGACAAAATACCAGGAGCTGTCGACTTCGACGTGGTAATCCGGCGCGACGCGGGTGCGCTTCCACCGGGCGAAAACATAGGGTTCAGGCGGCAGCGGCTGCAGGCTGGGCCGGTCCAACTGCGCCGAGGTCAGACGCACCGCACCATCGCCATGCGCGGGCCAGGGAAAGCGGCCCTTCTGCAGAACCTTGTAATAAAGGCAGAAGCCTTGCCCGTCCCAGTAAAGCAGTTTCAACCTGTCACCCCGCCGCCCACGGAACGCAAAGACAGCGCCACCTGTAGGCTCTGGCGCAGCTGATCCTGCGCCAGAGCCGCAAGGCCTTCGATGCCCTTACGCATGTCTGCTACTCCACAGGCCAGAAAGACACGAACGCCGGTGCCCGGCCCGATCATACCGTCGCAGCAATTCTTGCCGGTCTACGCCGCTGGTGCGGACTTTGCGACCGTTCACTGTTAAATGTCGAGGACACGAAATGCGGAGGGAGAACAGAAAATGACGGTTCTACGCATCGTCGCGAACATTGATGCAGCATCGGTCGGCATAGTTCGAGATTTCTACGGCAACCTGTTCGGGCTCGCAGCTGTCATGGACCATGGCTGGATCGTCACAATGGCGTCTCATGCGACGGCTGCTGTTCAGATCAGCATTGCGTCCGAAGGCGGGTCTGGAACCCCCGTGCCTGATCTTTCGATAGAGGTCGATGACATTGACGCCTCATACGCACGGGCAAAATCTCTTTTTCACGAGATAATCTATGATCTGACAGACGAGCCCTGGGGAGTCCGCCGGTTCTATATCCGAGATCCTGCGGGAAAACTGCTCAATATCCTCGCCCACACTGACCTGAGCCCGTGAACCTCCTCCAATTTTTGGTAGGGTTCGTCCACGTGATGGCGTTCGTATCAACTGGCAGTCGCGATATGGAAGTCATTGCGACTTTCCATCCAGCGCCACTAGGAATACCGCCGCTACTTACGCACCAGAACATCACCGAGGGCTGCGGCAAATCCAGCCGGGTCCATTCCGAACCCCATATGATCTCCCGGAAATGTCTCTGGCTGCACCCCGAGTGCCGCCGCCAAAGCTGTGCTCATCTCGTAGATGGGCTGGCCGACGGATGCAGCACCGAGTGCCACGATGATATTTGATGCACCGCTTTTCAGCGCCGTCACATCGGCGCGGTATTGCGACAAAGGCAACATACCATGTGCCAACCAGTAGTCGAAATTGCCGTTCATCCGGCCAAAGGTTTCCATGTCTTCGGCCGACATTTCCACTGTCATCGCCTCAGCATCCAGCCCATTCGCGGTCATGAACTGTGCCATTGCTGCCTGAACGCCGTCCCGCAGATAGGTATCATACAGCGCTTTATCGGCGGCCAGGTGCACGGAAGGATCGGCCATAAGCATCATTGACGGCGGTTCGTGGGCCACAAGGGTACTGACAAGTGCCGGGTACCTCGCGGCAAGGTTCAGGCCGACCTGCGCGCCGCCGCTGGTGCCAAAAACCATCACCGAACCACCCCCGAATGCCGCAATGACTGCCGCTGCGTCATCGGCGTGCTGACCAACGCTCAAATCGCTGGCCATGTCGTCACAAGGGCTGCGGGAATTGCAGCGTGGATCAAGTGCAATCACGGTGAACTGGTCGGACAATTCGGATGCAAGTGCTGCAAAGACCCCCGCATCCTGCGCCCCGCCGGGGATCAGCAACAGGGTAGGCCCGCTGCCGCGTTGTTCAACGTAAATCGATGCGCCGGGAACCGCGACGTTGTGGGTCTGAGGTGTTTCGGACATGGTTTCGGCTTCTCCTTCGGCGCTGGACTGGGCCATGATGACCGGAGCCGAACAGACTGCGATGGCAGTGGTGAGTGTCAGGTTTTGCAGGGCATTCTTCATAGTCGCGTCCTTTGGATCGCGTTGGCGCCATGGCTGGGACGACGGCGGCGATTCAACCAGTCGACGAACAAATACTGCGCACTTGACGTGAGCGGCCAGTCGACAGGTGTCGCACCCTATCCTGGTTACGCGGCTCGGGCCCGCCGACTAAGCTTGAGTATCGAAAATCGGATCAAATCCGCCCCAGACCATCCGTTTGCCATCAAACGGCATTTCAGGCATTTCCTTCCACCGGGGATCGGTTTCCATCTTTTTGTTTGCTGCGTCAAAAGTCTGCTTGTCCGGCCATTCGATCCACGAAAAGACGATTGCTTCGTCGGTTTTGGCCCGCACCGTGCGCTCGAAGTCAGTGACCTTGCCGTCGGGGATGTCCTCGCTCCACGTTTCCATCACGCGGGTCGCTCCATATTCTTGAAAGATCGGAGCGGCACTCTGGGCCGATTTCACATATGCCTGTTTGTTGGCTTTGGGTACAGCGATCAAGAAACCTTGGATTTAGCTCATCGGACGTTCTCCTGACTGAGTAAGTGATGACGAACGAACTCTCCAGTAGTCAGAAACGTTCCAACGCTCGGCATGCATGCGCGGGTTGCCGCTTGCCGAGGCCGGTCCCCCGCATTTCACCGTGGCCGGAGATTTCCAGTATCTTGCACTCTTCAAGGCCTAGGGGTCAGGGGGCCATCAGAACTCTGTGCAGCAAGGCCGATGTTTCTGGACAATACTGGACATCCTGTCCGGACTTTGCACTGGGATCGCTGCGCGCTTCGACGACAAGGCTTTCATGTGGCACAAGCCAGAACGTCCACTCCCGCGTCATTCGGGCGGTCACGGTGGCACAGTTGAACAGGCCGGGATCGGTGAGATCGGCCGCAGCAACCCAGTCGAACGGATAGAAGCCGGGCAGACCCACTTCATCGATCCAGAAGGAAAGCCAATCTCGCGCTGATTGCGCGATCCATGCGCTTGCGACACCTTTCCGAGCCAGACCGTCGAGGTCTGCGCCTGCGATCATCGTCTCCCGTGCGGCGTCGTAGGGGATTAGGGTGATCGGCACCGGCAAGCCGAGAATGGCCCCGACCGCATCCGGATCGACCGAGACATTCAGGTCGCGAAAGATCGGGCCATGCCCGAACATCGCGCCTGCGCCCTTGCCTTCGGTCGGGTGAAAGAGATGGCCAGGACGGTGGCCAATGACAGCGACGATGCGTGTCACGTTGTGGTGCAGGTCAGGTCGCCCCACCAGTGCTGCTGCGACATTGGTCAACGGGCCGAGCACCAGAATGGTCAGCGGCCCCCCCTCCAATGTCGCCTGCAGGGCGCTGACGCCGGGCGGCTTCGGGGCGCCGGGTGCAGACGGCGCGCTATGGCCCAAAAATACCGGCGGAATTGGCAGTTCGTCGAGCGCCAACTGCGCCACAAGGGCGGCGGTCCGATCTTCCACGACATCGCCGGGCGCGTTCCCGAAGCTGGTGGAGATCCCGACGATGTCCGCACCGCGCTCCACCAGCCACAGGATCGCGAGACAGTCATCCGGATCGGTGCGGCTCGTAGCACCGCAGGCAGCATCAGTGTCGATCCAGATGCGCCCCGGCGGTGCGACAGCCGTGTCACCGGGCGTCAGGTTCAACGGGTCCAGAGCCGCACGCCCGGTTTGCCATCGGCCCCATGGTGCCGCCACCGCAATTGCGACCACGACCAGCAACAGGGCCAGGAAGATGTGCCGCAGTTTGATCACCGGTTCTCCCTGGAAGTCCTGTTGATCAGAACAATACGTTGGTCAAATGCCTGTTCCCCTTTGCCAGACGTTACAAGCGCCATCGGTTTCCAGCGGCCGCGCGCTGATGATCCCCACCAACTACGGCTCAAACCAGCAAGGTCGCGGGATCCCGCATCCGCAATCCTCCATTTCCAAGCGCCGACCCATGTCCGACACCTTCACCCATCTTGGCCTGCCTTACCTACTGGCCGCCCAAGCCCAGACCGGTTGCGCTGAATCCTGCCGGTTTCTTGCCCTGTTGATCTGGATTGGGAACGCTTGGTCCTCAACGGGGTTAAGTTCTCGTCACTGCACGGTGCCAAACCGTACAGGCGATGGCTGCTTTCTCAATGGAAACATCCAGAACACGGCTGCCTGCTCAAGGGCGGCCCGTCATGATCGTCTTTAACGAACCGCCCTCCGGTGAAAGGAACCATCGCTTGTCGCGCGATCTCACCTTTGTGCCGGCTGCCGAACTGGCCAGAATCAACGGCGTCCGCATGCCGGGCGAAAGTGCCGACTACCGTCAGGCGCGCGACGCGCTGGTGGCTGACGAGAGCGAACTGCGCCCCGCAGTCCCGCAAAACCTTTGATCACAGGAGAAACCAATGGCCCATTCTTCCGTAAAGGCGATCCCCGACGGGATGCATACGGTGACACCGTACCTGACTTGCGATGGTGCCAGCGAAGCCATCGCGTTTTACATCAAGGCCTTCGACGCGGTCGAGATCAACCGGATGCCCGACAAGACCGGCAAGATCATGAACGCAATGATCCGGATCGGAAATTCGGCCGTGATGGTGATGGATGAGTATCCTGAAATGAAATCCTTCGGGCCAAAATCGCTCAATGGCTCGTCGGTCACAATCCACCTGCAGGTCGAGGACACCGACGGTGTGGTGGCAAAGGCCGTTGCCGCCGGTGCAACAGTGACCATGCCTGCCGAAGACATGTTCTGGGGCGACCGATATGCGATGCTTTCGGACCCTTTCGGGCATCTCTGGTCGGTTGCGACGCATATCCGCGATGTGGATCCGGAGGAGATGCGCAAGGGCGCCGGAGAAATGCAGATGACGGCGTGACGTAGACAGGGCGCGTTGGCAAACCGTGCTGACGAAATTCAGCGCACATCCTCAGTCAGCTCCGAAAGGAAAATCTCATGTCACTTGATCTCACCTTGGCCCCGGCCGCCGAACTGGCCAGAAACAACGGCGTTCGCTTTCCTGGCGAGAGCGCCGAGTACCGCCAGGCGCGCAATGCGCTGCTGGCCGAAGAAATCGAACTTCGCCGCCATATTGAACGCGTGGCGGAACAGCGGCGGGCCTTGCCCAATGGGGGCATCGTTCCGAAGGATTATCAGTTCGTGGGCGAGGCTGGTCCCGCCAGTTTTGCCGACCTCTTCGGCGACAAGCAGACGCTTGCGGTATACAGCATGATGTTCGGGCCGCAGCGCGTACGTCCCTGCCCGATGTGTTCGTCGCTGCTCGCCGCTTGGGACGGCGAGGCGCTGGATGTCGACCAGCAGATCAGCCTGGTCGTGACGGCGCGGTCGCCGTTCGAGCGCATGGTTGCCTTCAAACAGGAACGCGGCTGGCAGCACCTGCGGCTTTACTCCGACCTCGCCGGGGATTTCACCCGGGACTACGTGAGCGCGGACGACGCAGACGTGCCCGCCTTCAACGTTTTCACCCGTCGCGATGGCACCATTCGGCATTTTTGGAGCGGCGAGATGGGCGGGTCCACAGCGGACCCGGGGCAAGACCCGCGGGGCGCGCCAGATTTGATGCCACTGTGGAACATTCTCGACTCAACCCCGGAAGGGCGCGGGTCGGATTGGTATCCGACGCTGAATTACGCGAAGGCGGGCGTCCCATGAAGCGCCGGACGTGTTGGTGGCGGATATCCGCATGTTCGTTGCGGCGTTGATCCAGACCACGAATATGCGCCCCGCATCCTTAGGGCAAATCGAGGAGAGTAAACTATGAGGAAAATCATCGTCGGCGCAATGGTTTCCATGGATGGCGTCATGCAGGCCCCCGGTGGGCCAAGTGAAGATCCAACCCAAGGCTTCAAGTTTGGCGGCTGGGTGATGCCTTACAACGATCAGGATTTCGGCGAAGAAATTGACCGCATCTTCAAGAATTCCGATCTTTTGCTGGGCCGCAAGACCTACGAGATTTTCGCGGCCTACTGGCCCTACTATGACAACAGCGAAGCTGACGGCGGCATCGCCAAGCAATTCAACGAGGTCAGGAAATACGCGGTTACGCGCTCAGGCGAGGTCGATTCAAGCTGGCAAGGCTCGGTGATCCTCCGCGACATCGACGATGTGAAGCGTCTGAAGCAGGGGGACGGTCCAAACCTGGTCACGCAGGGCAGCACCGAACTCGTGCATGCATTGCTCGCCAACGATCTGGTCGACGAAATGAGCATCTTCACGGTGCCTGTCATTCTTGGCGGCGGCAAGAAGTTGTTCGCGGACGGCTCGGCACCGCATGCATTCACACTGACCAGCTCGCGGGTGTCGTCCACCGGCGTCCTGATCGGTCACTACGCGCGCGCCGGCAAGATCAAGATCGCCGACGCAGCACTCGCCACGCCCAGCAAAGCGGAGCAAGCGCGTCAGGAACGGATGAAACTTGAGGGCTAGGCCGGGGGGTGCCCGGTTTCACCAAACACCCGGACCTTGGCGGCCGAACTGCAGTGCATGACCATACAGCCTTGCAGCAGGACACCGGCCGGCAGCTAATACCCATTCAGGATTGTAAAACATGACCACCTGCACGACAGTATTGCTTTGGATGTTCGTCATTTATCTCGGCATCGCCATGGGTGCAGGGCTATACGAGTCGCGGGTTGTCATGCCCGACTGGGCAAACATGGCGCGTGAGACTTGGCCGAACACCGGTCTGAAGTTCTGGGTCTATTTCACGACCATACCCCTGACCCTGCTGACCATCCTGAGCCTTTGGGCCGCTTGGCAAAGTGCCGGTCCTGAACGTGCATGGTGGTTAGCGGCAGCGGTCGTCATCCTGGTCGAACGGATCGTGACGTTTGGATACTTCATCCCCGGCATGATCTCGATGCAAAGCGGCACAGGGCTGCCAGATGCGCAGGTCAAAGCAGCGCTGTCACAATGGCTTTGGCTTAATACCGGGCGTCACGGCCTGAACCTGCTGGGCTGGCTCTTGGCCATTCGTGCGTTGGTGCTGCGGGGCTGACGGGCGCAAACGCTCTGCCTCAACGCAACCATTCCGGCCTTGTCCGTCGTTGCTTGCGCGGTTGATCTCGATCAGGATCGGTTGAACTTTTGCAAAGTAGGCTCGTGGCACCCGTCCAGCGCAGGAGCGAGACGGCGTGGGCCGATCCCGCTAAACCCAGCCCCGTTAAGGAGGCCAACATGACCGCCGCCACAAAACCAACCAAGGACGAGATCATCGCCCTGGAGACATCCTATTGGGACGCCATGAAAGCGAAGGACGGCGCGCGCACGGCTCAGCTGTCCGGCAAGACCAGCCTTGTGACCGGCGCGCAGGGCGTCATGAGCATCACCAAAAGCAAGATGGGCAAAATGACTGAGGACGGAAAGTGGACGCTCGAGTCCTATGCGTTCGACGACATCGAAGTGACGACACCAGCGCCCGATGTGGCCATCATCGCCTACACGGTCACGCAGAAGGTTACGATGGACGGAAAGTCGCAGACCCTGCACGCTGCCGATGCCTCGACCTGGATCAGGGGCACGGACGGCTGGGAATGCCACGCACATAGCGAGACTTTTCTGAAGGACGTCACTGGCACTACCTGAAGATTGCGAGGCGACGACCGCCTATACCGTCGGTCCCCTTGTTGTAGGGAGCGAGCCTGCATCTTCGCAGGCTTAAGCTGGTTTGTTGCGACGATCCAGGTGCCGCTAAAACACCACTCAATAGCTTTGCACGCCAATTTCATGAAAGAGGAAGCAATCCGTGACCCGTGAAGCGATCTTTCCACTCGATCGACGTTCTCTATACCTGAAGCACCGATACTCAGCCGCAATCCGATCCGGCGACCTTCTGTTCGTATCCGGGCAAGTCGGAAGCCAATCGGATGGCTCTCCTGAGCCGGACTTTGAACGCCAGGTGGCCCTGGCTTTCGACAACCTCGCGGCCGTGCTCAAGGCTGGTGGATGCGGTCTTCAGGATGTCGTGGATGTCACGACTTTTCACACCGATCCGGCAAATCAGGTGGAAACCGTCATGGCTGTGCGTGCGCGCGTCATCGGGGAGCCGCCGTATCCGAACTGGACTGCGGTCGGTGTGACCTGGCTGGCGGGGTTTGATTTCGAGATCAACGTTATTGCCCGCATCTCTGGGGTAGACCGAACGGGAGCCACCGGAACCTCTCCGGGAATTTGACGAAACCGGCGCAGTGCATATCGGCAGGCTGACCTCCGCCGGTGGTGACGCAGATCATGCCTATCCGGTCGGCAGACTGATGTGGGGCAGGTAAGGACGCTCCCGATCCGCCCATGGTTGGTAGGCATCCATCACCCTGAATCGGAGAAGATCATGAATGGCGATCATCAGATGAGACAGATAATGCGCTGTGCGGTTCTTGCTCTGCCGCTTCTTGCTTTCGCCCCACCCAGCTTCGCCCAAACGGAGACTTCTACCCAGATGACGCCTCTTGCCTATCCGGAAACGCAGCCTGGCGATGTGGTCGATGACCATTTCGGCGTCGCTGTCGCCGATCCGTATCGCTGGCTGGAACAGGAAGCCTCCAGCGACGCTGGTGTGGCGGATTGGGTGGCAGCCCAGAACAGGGTGACCGATGCTTATCTGGCGACGCTGCCCGGACGCGACGTGTTTCGCGAACGGCTGACAGCGCTGTACAGCGCTGACTTTGTAAGTGCGCCCTTTAAACGTGGCGATCTCTATTTCTACATCCGTCAGGCCGGTCTGGTGAATCAGCCGTCGCTGATGGTGCGGGACGGTGTCGACGGGCCGGAGCGGGTGCTGATCGACCCAAACACCTGGTCAGATGACGGTGCCACGGCCCTTGCCGAATGGTCGCCATCGCAGGACGGGTCGCTTGTGGCCTATGCCGTTCAGGATGGCGGAACTGATTGGCGCACCATCAATGTGCTTGATGTGGCGACTGGTGAGGTGTTGCAGGACCGGGTGGAACGGGCACGGTTCACATCGATCGAATGGGCCAAGGACGGCACCGGGTTCTTCTACGGCCGCTACGCCGACCCCGAGGAGGGTGCCTCGGCGCTGGCCGGCGTGGTGGGGCATTCCGTCTATTTTCATGCCCTCGGCACGCCCCAGACAGAGGATCGGCTGCTCTATGCCTCGCCGGACCAGCCGAGCCTGCTGCAGGTGTTTGATATCAGCGAAGACGGGCGCTACGCCGTCATCTCCTCTCATGGGGATTTTGCGGCCAACAACCTGATGCTGGTTGACCTGGCGTTGGACGACTGGAAAGCCCGGACGATCATTGCCGATTTTGACAATCAGTGGGGAGTCATCGGCAACGTCGGCACCCGTTTCTACCTGATGACCAGCCAGCATGCCGAACTGCGCAAGCTGGTGGCGCTGGACATCGCCGACCCCGACGCCGACTTTGTCGAGCTGGTGGCCGAGGCGGATGACGTTCTCAACAATGCCTGGCTGGTCGGTGATCGGCTGATCGCCTCGTATCTTGTCGATGCCAACACACAGGTCCGGCGATATACGCTCGATGGTGCCCCGGATGGTGAAGTGGAATTGCCCGGAATAGGCTCTGCCGGTGCATTTTATGGCACCCTTGCGGATGACGAAGTTTTCTTCGTCTATACCAGCTTCAACGCGCCGACCTCGGTCTACCGCTACGATGTGGCAAACAATTCTCATACCGTCTGGTCCGAGCCGGACGTTGCGGCCGATCTTGACGCGATCATGGTCGCGCAACAATTCTTCACGTCTGCCGATGGTACCGAGATGCCGATGTTCATCGTTCGGCGGACTGATGTGACCGGCCCCGCGCCGACCCTGCTCTATGCCTATGGCGGGTTCGGGATCAGCATGCAGCCGATCTATAACCCCTCGCAACTCGCCTGGGTCGAGCAGGGCGGCGTTCTGGCGGTCGCCAACATCCGCGGGGGTGGTGAATACGGGTTTGCCTGGCATGATGCCGGGCGCCGGATGAATAAACAGAACGTGTTCGACGATTTCATCGCCGCTGCCGAATACCTGATTGCCGAGGACATCACACCGGCGGACGGTCTGGCTATTCAGGGCGAGTCAAATGGCGGGCTTCTGATCGGTGCCGTCGTGAACCAGAGGCCGGACCTTTTCGCGGCTGCGCTGCCCGGTGTCGGGGTCATGGACATGTTGCGCTTTAACCAGTTCACCGGCGGGCAGTTGTGGGTCGAGGAGTTCGGCGACCCCGCCAACGAGGAACAGTTCCGCAACCTTTTGGCCTATTCCCCCTATCACAACATCGCGCCCGGCGTGGATTATCCCGCGATCCTTGCCACCACGGCTGATTCCGATGACCGCGTGGTGCCGGGCCACAGCTTCAAATACGTGGCCGCCCTGCAGG
Organism: Paracoccaceae bacterium; assembly: GCA_043736155.1. GTDB lineage: Bacteria > Pseudomonadota > Alphaproteobacteria > Rhodobacterales > Rhodobacteraceae > JANNRR01. Next base: position 17,500 of record JAYTDA010000244.1, read on the forward strand.
CCGCCGACATTGGCCCCATGCCGCATCTGGTGCGCATTGAAACCCGGGCAGGCCACGGCGCGGGCAAACCCACCGACAAGATCATTGCGGAAACTGCCGACATGTGGGCCTTTGCCGCGCATTGGACCGGACTGGATGTGGGGCTGACAGAGTGATCGGCTCTGCGCCCAAGACCACGCTCAGCGTTGGAACTTTCGGGCCTATCTGGGTGTCCTCTCTCAAGAACAGACACGCAAATGGTGCGAAATGACCGGACGAGTAAGCGTCGCAATCGCAATCGGCATTTCGATTTTCGTCGTTCTCTATCTTGTGCCGGGCGGCTGAGACTTTGGTTGCCCCAAGTGTTGGGATCAACGGTTCCGTCGTGTGCCATTGTGGCGATGGTAACTGTACACTATGGCACGCAACACCTTGCTGACGTTGGACGTTCGATTTGTCGCCCCACATTTCTGACCCGTCTCGATGAAAGAGGAACTGCGCGATGAACACGATCATTTGGCAACGGTTGGAAGGCGCGTGCATTTGCCTTTCGGCGCTTGTGCTATTTGTGGTCTTGGATGATGGGATCGCCTGGTGGCTGGCCGTAGTCCTGTTCCTTGCGCCGGACATCAGCTTTGCCGGCTACCTGGCCGGATCAAGGTTTGGTGCGGTGGCCTACAATCTTGTCCACGTCTACGCCTTTGGCATAGTTCTATTGACAGTCGGCCTCGGCTTGGGCGCACCCGTCGTGGCAGCGCTCGGGGCACTATGGGTCGCCCACGCGGGGTTTGACCGCATGCTCGGATACGGTCTCAAGTCGCCGGAGGGTTTCAACGTCACGCATCTCGGGACCATAGGAAAGTAGACATAAGCAGCGCGCGCCGATGAGGATGCGGCGAGGAGCACCGCCAATTTCCCTGCGCCCAGAGAAGGTTCGCTCGCAGTCGCGTCCCCTCCGCCACTTGCCCGAGCAGGCTGCTGAAAAACTCCCCCTCTTCTTGGTTTTGTGCGTCACCTCGTCCAGGGCCATGGAGTGCTTTGTGATGCGTGGGCGGGATGATCCGGCGGGAAGATCGGGCGGGATGATCGGGCGGGATGATCGGGCGGAGGGGATGGTCAGCGATATCCGGCTGGAGGAGCGGGCTGCTGTCGATCATCCGTT
>JAYTDA010000245.1:0-1512 GCA_043736155.1 Paracoccaceae bacterium
GCCATCGACATCGCCGCCCACAGCGCGATGCTGGAACCGATCCTGACCCGCTTTGGCGACTACTTGCGGGGGGTCAGACTGTCGCCGCCGCAGCTGCCACTGATCTCCAACCGCACCGGCCAGCCGCTGACCGATGCGGAGGCGACCGACCCGGCCTATTGGGTTGCCCATCTGCGCAACACTGTCGATTTCCGCGCCTGCATGGCGACGCTGACCGCCACGCCCGACCGTCTTTATGTCGAGATGGGGCCGGGGCGGGCGATGTCCTCGCTGGCACAGGCCAACGGCGTGGCGGCGGCACAGGTGATTGCGGCGCTGCGCCACCCGGAGCAGAAAATGGCCGATGACGCCTGGCACATGGCGGCTGTCGCCCGCGCCTGGGCTTGCGGCGTGCCGGTGGATTGGGACCCGATCTGGGACGCGCCCCGCCACAAGGTGCCGCTGCCCGGCTATGCGTTCCAGCGCAAGACCTACTTCATCGAGCCGGGCAAGACGGCGCTGGTCGAGCCGGCGGCGCTGCCCGCCCGGGTGCCGGACCTCGCCAACTGGGGCTGGCAGCCGCAGTGGCGACCTGCCGAGACCGGGGTTGATCTGGCGGGCGACCTCGCCGAGGGCCCGCGCCAAGGCTGGCTGATCTTTGCCGACGACACCGGGCTTGCGACGGCGGCGGCGGCACGGCTGCGCGACGCCGGGCACCATGTCACCATGGTCCGCACCGGCGACGCCTTTGCCCGCGATGGCGCGGGCGGCTATCTGCTGGCACCGGAACGCGGGCGCGAAGGCTATGACGCGCTGATCCGCGATCTGGTGGCGCAGGGTCATGCCCCGGCACGGATCGCGCATTTCTGGCTGGTGACGCGCGGCGAGACGTTCCGCCCCGGCTCGTCGTTTCTGCACCGCACGCTGGAGCAGGGGTTCTATTCGCTGTTGTTCCTTGCGCAGGCGATGGCCGAAGAAAACCTGCCCCGTCCGCTGCATGTGCAGGTCTTTACCTCGGGCGCGGCGGTTCATCCCGAAAAAGCCACCGCCCTTGGCCCGGTGCAGGTGATCCCGCGCGAACTGCCGGGGGTGACGGCGGCGACTTTGGACCTGACGCTGCCCGACGCCCCGAAACGCGGCAAGATGGCGCTGGGGCCCTTGGCGGACCGGGTGCTGGAGGAATTGCTCGCCCCCCCGAAAAACCTGCAAGCCGCCTTGCGGGATGGGCGGCGATGGGAATTGGGGTTGAAAGCCGCCCCCTTGCCGGAACCGGGCGATCTGCCTTTGCCCAAGGGCGCGCATGTGGTGATCACCGGCGGCTTTGGCGGCATCGGGCTGACGGTGGCCGAGGATCTGATCCGGCGGGTGGGGGCGAAGATCACCCTGATCGCCCGGTCGCCGCTGCCACTGCGCGCCGACTGGCTGCGCATCACCGCCCGCGCCGCCCCGCATGACGGGGTGGTACGCCGCATTCAGGCGTTGCAGCGGTTGGAGGCTTTGGGGGGCGAGGTGCTGGTCGCCGCCGCCGATGTT
>JAYTDA010000246.1:0-1697 GCA_043736155.1 Paracoccaceae bacterium
TGTTGCGACGCCGGGTGGACCAAACTCTTCCAGTTCGAATGACATCCTCAATGGTGGTGCCGGCAACGATACTCTCAACGGAGGCCTGGGAAATGATACGATCACAGGCGGTACAGGGGCGGATATATTCTCGCTTGGCGCAACGCCGGGCTCCGGCAACATCGACACTTTCACCGACTTCAAACCGGTCGATGACACGATCTGGCTGAACCCCAATACCTTCAGCTACGGCGTGGGGAACATCATTCCGACCGACTTCAAGATCATCGGAACCGGCGGAGTCGTCGATGCCTCGGACCGGATCATCTACGATCAGACCAACGGCAAGCTTTATTACGACTCCGACGGGTCCGGGGCTACCGCGAAAGTGCAGATCGCCGTTCTGACCGGCGCCCCGGTGATCGATTCCACCGACATCTTCTTTATCTGACAGAGGGGGCCCGAAAGGGCCCTACTCCACACCCAGCACGTCGGGGGTTTGCCAGGCCAGATGCTGACCGGCGTCGACGGCGATCATCTGGCCGGTGACGGCGGCGGAATCAAGGAAAAACCCTAGCGCAGCGGTGATGTCGCCCGGATTCACCCCGCGTTTCAGCACGGTTGCCGCGCGCTGCCGGGCAAAATGGTTCGGGCTCTGCCGTGCGCCTTGCAGGGTCGGGCCGGGGCCGATGCCGTTTACCCGCACCCGGGGGGCCAAAGCCTGCGCCGACGTCTGCGTCAGCGCCAGCAAACCCATCTTGGCCAGCGTGTACGACATGAATTCCGGCGTCAGTTTCAGCACCCGCTGGTCGATCATGTTGACGATCAGACCCTGTGCGACCGGTTCGCCAGCCGCATCCGGCACCGGGTCCGGCGCCTGAGCGGCAAAGTGCTGCGTCAGCACGAACGGCGCGCGCAGATTGCTTTCCAGATGCCGGTCCCAACTGGCACGGGTGGCCGAGGTGATGCTGTCATATTCAAAGATCGAGGCGTTGTTGACCAGCACCGTCAGCGGCCCGCCCAACCCCGCCACCGCCTGCCCGACCAGAGGCTGCACGTGCCGCTCATCCGTCAGATCGGCGCAGAGCGCCACCGCGCGCCGCCCCATCGCGCGGATTTCGGCAACCACGCTCTCGGCCTCAGCCTGCGAGGTGGCATAATGCACCGCCACATCATGGCCCCGGCCCGCCAGATACAGCGCCATCGCCCGGCCAAGCCGCTTGCCCGCCCCGGTGACCAGCGCCCTCATTCAGCCTTTTCCGCAGACGCAGGGTTTGGTGGCCACCACATCGCGCCCGCAGGCGCTGCAGCGGGCCATGCCCGGACGCCCCGGCATCCGGCGGGTGACAGACCGCGAAATCGCACCGGGGAACAACAGATTCCCGACCATGCCGATGGCCACCATCGCCAGCAGGAACAGCATCACCACCTTGATCAGCATCTTACAGCCCGTACCTCGCCCAGATCGCGCGATCTTCTGCCAAAGCCAGAGCTTCGTCCATGACATTCAGGCCAAAGCGCGACAGCAGGCCGCGCCGCTGGCCCAAGGGCACCAGCCGCACCTTGTCGCCGTAAAGCGCCTTCAGTTTCGGCACCAGATGCGCCACCCCGTCCACCAGCCCCAGATCGACCGCCGCCTGGCCAACCCAGATGTCGGCGTTGAACAGATCGGCGTCCTTCAGACGGCTGCCCCGCCGCGCCGTCACATGCGCGATGAA